>CAYVYG010000088.1:0-10168 GCA_964454385.1 uncultured Microthrixaceae bacterium | reverse complement strand
CTTGAGTTTGTCTCTGACCTTCAGGTCGTGGACATTCGCTACAGCGACGGTTTCCTTGGCTTGGTCAAACCCTTCAGCCCGGTGCTTACCCTGTCTTACGGCTTTGCTGCCGCCGTCGGCATCGCGGTTCTGGCACTGGCCGTCGCGGCCCCGATGGTGTTCCTGGGTGTCATCCTCACCTCGAGCGGGTCGGTGATGTACCCGACCTATCTGCGGGAGTCCGGGTTCGCGGCAGCGCTCGAGGATCAACGCAACGGTGGGGCGATCATGTGGCTGGGCGCGATGGCGGCGGTGGCTCCGTCGCTGCTGTGGTCGGTGTGGCGGTGGGCTTCCAACGAACACGAACGCCAGCTCCTGTTGGAACACGGTGAGCGACACTGAGGCAAGGCGCCCCTGAGAACTCTTCGGCGGCCATCGGGCAGCGGCGGTATCGTCGCGTCGTGGGAACCGGGAGCGGTGCAGCGCACAAAGACCCCTCCGCTCGCCACCGGTCACCCGCCCCGGTGCCGGTATGGGCTCCGGGTCCGCAGGAGCAGTCATCCGTCGCGCTCCCGCTCGCAACCGATTCCGAGAGCCCGCTCGAATCGGCGCGGGTACCAGGACGTCCGCGCAGCGGGCTGGTCGTGGCGTTGTTCGCGTTCTACTGCCTGCAGTTCGCGACGGCCGCGCTCGCCTGGCGCGAGGCACCGATCCGCACCGATGCCCAGCTGAACGCGATCATCGCCTACGGGACCTGCGCGGCACTGGTGGTGCCGGCGTTCGTGCTGCGGGGCAGGTGGCGGATCCTGCCGGTGGTCGTGGCGGCAGCGGCCGGCACTGCGGCGCCGGTGCTGCTGACACGGGACCTCATGGAGGTGGTGGGCCCGCGGGAGGTCTGGGTGGGACAGTCGCTCACCCTTCAGGTGCTCTTCCCGGTCGTCGTCGGTCTAGCCACGGTCATGGCGTTGGCGACCGCTCCGAAGCGCGTACCGGCTCGCTGGGATCACGATTGAACCCGCGGGATCTGGTTTAGCCGGACCCGCCGGTTCCTTGACCAGGTGGTCAAGTTGGGTCAACCTTGGGTGACTTCGGAGCGAAGGGGGAACTGGTGGGTCGCACCGATACGGACGACGGTTACTTCCCGAGAGGGGAGTCCGTGCTGCGCATGGTCATGGAGGAGCGCCTGGTCGGAATGCTGTACGGCTCGCGTGCGCTCGTGGTGGGCGCGCTCGAACCGATGGCGTTCACCGGCACCTACCTGCGCAGCCGTGCGACGCGGACCGGCGACTACTACGGCAGGCTGCTGGACACCCAGGCGGCGTTCGAGGACGTGTTCTTCAAGCCACGCGCGCAGGCGGACCGGACCCTGCGAAGGGTCGCACGCATGCACGCGAAGGTGCACGGAACCGTGGGCGAGGGGATCGGACCCGACTACCCGGCGGGTTCCACCTACGACGCCTCGGATCCGTGGCTCTCGCTGTGGACGATGGGGGTGCTCTGCGAATCCGCGTACGCCATCCACCGGACCTACGTGCGGGATCTGAGCGACGACGAGAAGGCCCGCTACTGGCGGGACTGGTTGCTCTTCGGAGAGCTCTTCGGCATGCCGCCCGAAGCGGCACCGCAGAGCTGGGAGGAGTTCCGCGACGTCTACTTCGGCTACATCCACTCCGACCGTCCCCATGTGCTGCAGATGGCCCACCGCGCGGCGATCGCGGTGGTGGACCTGCCGGTGGGTACCCCGGTGAACCCCGGCAAGCGGATCATTTACCTGCTGATGGTCGGGACCCTGCCCGACCGGGTGCGGCGGATGCACGACCTACCGTGGGGCATCGCCGAGCAGATGGCCTGGCTTCCCTTGCGGGAGGCGGTGAGGATGGGGGGAGCGCTCATTCCCGCTCCATTGCGCCGCGGGCCGGTCAACGCGCGGGCGCGCCAGGTGCTCGACCCGCTGCGCGAGCGCGAGATCGGGATCATCCGGGAGCTGCAGTCGCGGCTACCCATGCCGACCTGACCCCAGCCGGGCTCCACCGGCCCGTACGATCTGCTGACGACTGGAGACAACATGACAGAGCGCTTCTCCGAGGGACGTGAAGCCCACGGTATCGATCCGGAGCTGACCGACCCTGAGATCCTCGACGTGCGAACGCCCAGGGGACCGGTGCGGGGACTGTCGCGCGACGGCATCGCCCGCTTCGCGGGCATCCCGTTCGCGCAGGCCCCGACGGGGCCGCTGCGCTTCCGTCCGCCCGTCGCGACCAGCCCCCACCAGGACGTGCTCGACGCCACCAGCTTCAGGGAGGTCTCTCCGCAGAACCCATCGATGATGGACGCGCTGTTCGGCGGTGAGTCCGAACCCTGGGACGAGGACTGCCTACACCTCAACGTGTGGACTCCGACGGTCACGCCGCGCGATCCGCTGCCGGTGATGGTGTGGATCCACGGTGGAGGCTTCGAGATGGGTTCGGGCTCATCGCCGCTCTACGAGGGCGGATCCTTCGCTCGCAACGGTGTCGTCTATGTGAGCTTCAACTACCGGCTCGGCAGCCTCGGGTTCCTCGAGCTCGGCCACCTCGATCCGGCACTCTCCGGCTCGGGAAGCGTCGGGCTGCTCGACCAGGTCGAAGCGCTGAGATGGGTGGCCGAGAACATCGCGGCCTTCGGTGGCGACCCCGACAACGTGACCGTCTTCGGTGAGTCCGCGGGGGCCATGAGCGTCGCCGCGCTGTTGACGTTGCCATCCGCGCGGGGCCTGTTCCACAAGGCGATCACCCAGTCCGGGGCGTTGCAGGCCTTCGCGGATCCCGCGCACGCAGCGATGGTCGCCGATGAGTTCATGGGCTTCGCCGGCGTCGGCAGCGTCACGGAGCTCCAGGCAGTGCCGGTCACCGAACTGCTCGGCGCCCACGCGAAGATGTCGGCGGCCCGGATCGCAGACCCCGAGAGCTTCATCAAGCGCTTCGGGACCTCGCTCGCGTTCCTGCCGTTCCGACCCGTTGCGGACGGGGCCACCGTACCGGCGGATCCGTTCGCAGAGGCGGCAGAGGGGCGCGCAGCCAACGTTCCCCTGGTGGTCGGCACCAACCTCGAGGAGTGGAAGCTGTTCGCGCTGATGACCCCGCCTCCCGAGGACCGCGACGCGCTCGCCGAGCGGATCCGGGTCCTCGGCGCTGATGCCCACCAGGTCCTCGACGCCTACGACCGGGACCATCCTGGCGCCACCGTGGCCGAGCTTCAGTCGGCGGTGTTCACCGACGTGGTGTTCCGGGTTCCCGCCAGCCGACTAGCGGACGCGCATGTCCGCCATGCTCCGGTGTGGCAGTACCGCTTCGACTGGCGCAGCCCCGCGATGGGCGGGCTGCTGGGAGCGGCGCACGCGATCGAGATCCCCTTCGTGTTCGACATGGTGACGGATCACCGACTGCACGTGATGGTCGGCCCGGAGGCACCTTCTGCTCTGGCGCAGGCCATGCACCGCGCCTGGGTGTCCTTCGCCCGCGATGGCGAGCCCCGGTTCGACTCGCTGCAGTGGTCACCGCTGTCCGACGCGGGCCGCCCGGTGCTCTGCATCGACGAGGAATCCGAGGTTCGGGAGGATCCGCTGGCGGCTTCGCTGCGATGCTGGCCGACCTGACCGGCTTTCCGACCGGGCCGGCGCAGCTGGGCCCGCTGCAGGGGACCTACCTGAACGTGGCCGGCGCGATCGCCGCTGGTTTCGTCATGACCGCGCTCGTGCGGATGCTGGTGCGCCGGGTGCGCTCGATCACCTGGTCCACCTCCGCCCTGCTGGCGACGGTCGCGGGTTCGCTCGCGTTCGCGCTGGCGAGCATCCGCGAGGCCGACTCGATCGTGTTGTCGGTGCTGTTGGCGCTGGGCCTCACGGCGGTGTTCCTGCTGATCGCCACCGTGTTCGAACAGCGGTACCGGCCGGCGCCGGATGTGCACGGCACCCAGGTCGCGGAGCTGATCCGCCTGGGTGAGTCCGCGGCGGTGGAGTTCAAGTCCACCGCGCGACGCAACCTCCACACCGACGAGAGGGACCCGGCGATCGAAGCGGTCGTCGCGCGCACCGTGTGCGGTTTCCTCAACGGTCGCGGAGGAACGCTGCTGATCGGGGTCACCGACGACGGCGAGGTGATCGGCATCGGCACCGACCTACCGCTCATGAAGTTCCCCGACGCCGACGGATACGAGCTGTTCCTCACCGACCTGTTGCGCACCACCCTCGGGCTCCCCGCGCTGTCGTGCGTGCGGGTCCGCTTCGAGGCGACCGCCAGCGGCACCGGAGGCGACGGACCTGGATCCGCCGACCCAATGGACTCGGGTGATCCCGCGGACCTGGTCTGCCGGGTCGACGTGGATCCCTCCCCGGTGCCGGTCTACCTGACACCACCCAAGGGCACCGGTGGGAGCCGGGAACCCGAGTTCTGGGTGCGCGCGGGCAACGGCACCCGCGCGCTGCGCATGGACGAGCTGCTCGACTACCACCGCTCACGCTGGGGCGGCTGGCTCAGGCGCACCTTCGGGGGCTGATCCCACGACTGCCGCCCTTTGCTGATCGATGGCCTGATGCACGGCACACGGCTCGGGTGTGAGCGTGGGACTGATCGGATCCCGGCTCAGAGAGCGAGCTCGTCGAGATCGACCGGCCGGCGCTCGTCGATCGATCGGTGCGCCGCGACTCCCATAGCGACCGCCCACATCCCCTCGGTCACGGTCACATCCGCGGGTCGCCCGGCATGGATCGCGTCGAGCAGCGCAACGTGCTCGACGAAGCTGGCACCCTGGTGGAACTCGGGGTAGGGCACCGCCGGGTCCATCGGAGCCGGCACCTCCACCACGCCCGAGCCGGGAACTGAACCGGGGCCGCCCGCCCGGGAGCGTTCGCCCAGCCAGACGGTCCGACCCGGCACGGTGGTATCGAGCTTCGCGGCGTCCCCGGTCACGGTCAGCTCCTGTTCGAACCGCCCGCCCTCGGCGAACATGCACAGATCGAGTGCCGCCCGCACTCCGTTCGCGAACTCGAGGATCACGAACGCGTTGTCGAGCACGTCAGGGGTGCGGCCCCCGTAGCTCTCCTCGAGGTGGTTCACGTCCTGGCCGCCGCTGGCCATCACCCGCGTAGGCGCTGCGCCGGCGATGAGGTGCATCAGGTCGAAGAAGTGGCAGCACTTCTCCACCAGGGTTCCGCCGGTGTTCTCCCGGAAGCGGTTCCAGTCACCGACCTTGGCGAGGAACGGGAAGCGGTGCTCTCGGATCGCGATCATGCGCGTGGTGCCGCACACCCCGGTCGCGAGCTGGTCGAGCATCGTAGAGATCGTCGGCATGTAGCGGTACTGCAGGCCCATCCAGGTGATCGCGTCGCGGCCTTCGGCCAGCTCCACGACCTGCCGGGCGTCCTCCACGGTGGTGCACAGCGGCTTTTCGATGAGAATGTGCTGGGGACCCGCCAGCACGTCGGCGAGGATCGAGGTGTGGGTGTGGTTGGGCGTGGCGACCACGACCACGTCCACCGCGGGATCCGCGAGCAGCTCCCGATGGTCGGTGTGAACCGACACCCTCTCACGGGCCGCGGGACCTTCAGGGGATGCATCCAGGCAGGCCCGTGCCCAGTCGAGGCTCGCCGGCACCGGGTCCGCGATCGCCACCACGGCCGCGCCGTCGAGATGACCGATGTCGAGGATGTGCTCGCCACCCATCATGCCGGCGCCGATGATCCCGTAGCCGACGGTGTGCCCCATGGCCGGTACGGTAACTGCGTGTGGGCGGCTTCGCCGATCGGATAGGGCCCATCGCGTACGGATGCTGGCGCTTCGCGGGCAACGGAGTGAGCGATGCGCGCAACAAGATCGAGGCCGCGCTCGACGCGGGAATGACCCTGATGCGACCTGTTGGCCCGTCACGTGCTGCCCTCGCTGCGCGCGAACCGAGGTGTTCAGGACCAGCCCTGTTCAGGTCCATCCGAGTCCCGCCAGCACCTCCACCGGGTCATCCCCGGGTGCCGGTTCGGCGAGCACGTGGCTGATGCCGCTCGTGTCCTCGGTGAGCGCGAACACCGTGGGGTGGAACCCACCCGTGACGGTCGCTGCCACGAGCCGGTCCCCGTCGGGTCCTGTGTCCCGGGTCGGAACCCGCCGGTCGGGATCCCACGGGGCGACCGCCACGGCGTCGGTGGCCTGTTTGGCCGCCTCGGCCACGTCCTCGATCAGTGGCCCGTGGTCATGGGGCTCGCGTCCCCAGACCATCAGGCCACCCTTGGTCAGCATGCCCGACACGGTCGTGATGGCCGCGGTGCCGGCTTCACCGGCTGAGAGCCGCCGGTGGATCTCAGCTGTCGCCATGTAGGTGAAGTGGTTGAACGGGCCACCGGCGAAGGCCATGCCGCCGGTGACCGTCGGGGTGCCATCCAATGCCAGCCCCAGCGCCCGTTGTTGCACTCGCACCGCGGCGGGAAAGCACGAGTAGAGCTCGATCAACCCGGTCTCTCCCAGTGGGTGCCCCAGGTGCTGCTCGGCACGCCGGCCCATGATCTCCATGGTCGGCCACCGATGCGGTTCCCCACGACGTGAGAGGCTGAGCCCCCACGACGAATCGAGTACCACCAGGGGGTGCAGCAGCGATTCCTGCGGTGCGCCGGTCGCCAGTGCGAGCTCCTCGGAGCACACGAGCAGCGCGGCAGCGTGGTCCAGCGCCCACTGGGTCGAGTGCCACTTGTTGTAGGGGAACGCAAGCAGCCGGTTGTCGCGGCTCGTTCGAGCGAGCTCCGCAGCCGTGTGCGGTGGGCCACCGAAGGCTGCTGTCGGGTTGCGACCGGCCACTGCGTCGAAGCGGGCCCAGAGCTCGGAGACGTCGTCGAGCAGCTGTGCGGGGGAGCGTCCCTCGTGACGGGCGAGTGCAGAGTCGATCAGCGCGTACTGCGTGACCGGGTCCCACAGCGCGGCAGCGACCTCGCTCTCGGCCATGAGCTCGCCCCGGGGTTCGAACAACTCGTCAGGGCCCGTACCGCTGCGAACCGGCACGGGCTCCTCGCCGTTGCGCGTCGCAGTGAGCGACGAGGCCTTCGCCTCTCCGCCGAGCACCAGCACCGCCTCAGCGTCGCCCGAGCGCACAGCAGCGATGGCGTGCGAGACCAGGCGTTGCTGGGTCACCCCAACTGCGGCCACCGCCGTCGTGACCCGGTGGAGGCCGATGGTCCCGGCGACCGCGCCCGCTGGATCCGGTGAGCCGTCGGAGCCGATCGGTGCGCACACGAGCCCGACCCGGTCCGACAGCGCGGGGTCGAGACCCGAGAGCGCCTGGTGGGCAGCGCCGGCCATCAGGGTCACCGCGTCGGTGAGTCGCCGTGACGGGTCGTTGCGCGCCTCGCCGGTTGCCGCCAGGACCGCTCTCGTCGGGGAGGTGGCAGGGTGCATCGGGATCTCCGGGTGAACTGGGCGCTGCCGAAGCTATTCGATGCGGTCGGGCGTCGCCTCCTGTTGCGGTGCGACCCGGCGATGCCGGAGCGGACGCGCGCTCGCGGGCCCGGTCATGTGGCACGATCGTCACATGAGCGACGACAACCCTCCCAGCCGTGAGAAGCTCTCCGAGGATGCGATCCGCAAGTGGGCGGCCCGCCACCACCCGTGGTCGGTGGGGACCGGAAGCGATCGACTGCTGCGCGAGTTCCGCTTCGAGGATTTCGGCGACGCGATGCGTTTCATGGCGAAGGTGGCACCCACCGCAGATGAGCTGAACCACCATCCCCTGTGGGAGAACGTCTACAACCGTGTGTCGGTGGAGCTGTCGACCCATGACGTCGGTGGTGTCACCGAGCTCGACCTGCGGCTCGCGGAAGCCATGAACGCAGCCGCCCACGAGGTGGGTACAAAGAACTGATCAGGTGAAGCGGGTGACCCAGCCGAGCCTGCGGAACCGCCGGAGCTGACGGTCGACGAACCAGATCGCGACAGCCAGCGCCACCACTGTGCCGCCGGCGGCGATCGCCAACTGGTCCCATGCGACGGTGCCGGTTTCGAGGCCCACCTGCACGGCTGCGAACACCCGCGTGAGCGGCACGATCCAGGCGATGGGTTGCAGCAGCGCGGGTAGCGATTCGACCGGGTAGAACACGCCCGACAGCGGCATCAACAGCACCAGGGTGCCCCACGAGAAGACCTCCGCGCTGTCGCCGTACTGCAGCGTCAGGCCGACGACGAACAGGGTGATCGCCCACCCGAAGGCCAACAGGATGGCCGCGCCGGGGACCAGCACCCAACCGGCGCTGTCGGGTGCCACCGCGTAGAAGCCGGCCCCCACCGCTGCGATCACGCTCACCGACACGACCGTGCGCGCCACGCCCACCACGCCGAGGGCGCCGAGGAACTCGCGCTCGGTGAGCGGCGTGGCGATCAGGTTCATGAGGTTGCGGGACCAGACCTCCTCGAGCAGGCCGAGAGATCCGGCGAGGGTGACCTGCCAGATGAGGTGGAACAGCATCACGCCGGTCACCAGCAGGCGGACCGGTGCGTCCCCCTCCCCGAAGGCCACCCCGATCGACCCGAACAGCAGTCCGTCCACCAGCGGCAGCACCAGCAGCAGGAACCAGTGGCCCGGGTTGCGTGCCTGGACCACCATGTTGCGCTTCGACATCGCCCAGACCCTCCGGCGCGAGGCTCCCGGGTCGCGGGCCTCGACCCGTTCCTGTTCGCTCACACCGCTTCGCTCCTGAGTCGTGCCGCCTCCGCGAGGAACATGGTCTCGAGGTCGGGATAGCCGGCTTCGGCCACCACTGCCTCTGCGGGGCCGTTGGCGATCACCCGTCCGCCGCGCAGGAAGAGCACCCTGGTCGTGAGACGCTCCACCTCGCGCATGTCATGGCTGGTCAACAACAGCGTGGCGTGGTGCTCGCGGTTCATCACCTCGAGGCGGTCCCGCACCCGCATGGCGACGTCGGGATCCAGCGACGCGGTCGGTTCGTCGAGCACGATCAGCCGGGGTTGATGGATGACGGCTTTGGCGAACCCGACAAGGGTCCCCTGACCAGAGGAAAGCGACTCACAACGTTGGCCACCGAGATGTGAGATGCCGAGCTCCTCGAGCACCGTTGCAGCGGCGCGACGGGGGTCCTCGACGCCGTACAGCGTCGCGAACAGGTGCAGTGTCTCGAGCACGGTCATGCGTTCGGGCAGTGGTATGTACCCGGCTGCGAACCCGACCTGTGCCATCGCCCGGCCGCGCCCGGTCGGGAGCCGCTGGCCGACGAGTTCGATCTCACCGTCGTCGGGTTCGATCGCGCCCAGGAGCATCAACAGGGTGGTCGTCTTGCCGGCGCCGTTTGGTCCAACGATGCCAACACGTTCGCCCGGGTGGATCTCGATGTCCACCCCGTCGACCGCCCGGGTCTCGTCGAACGACTTGCGCAGGCCTTGGGCGACCAGCAGGGGATCCGCGGGTCCCGGTGACGACGTGTCGCGCATGGCTCCATTGTCGTGCATCGTGGCGCGGTCGTCCCGGTGGATTTCGGTCGCTTCGACGCGGGGTCGGCATGGCCCGGTCGTTACAGTCGCTGGCAGGACCCGACGACCACAGGGGGAACAGATGGCCGACACAGCCTTCCCGGCGACCGGCAGATCCAGAGCCGAGCTCCTCGAGGCGCTCCGCGCGGAGCGCGAGGGCGACCTCGATTGGCGCGGTGGCAAGGCGTTCAGCCTCGTGTACAACCCCGACGATGCGGAGCTGGAGGCGCTGCAGCACGAAGTCGCGCAGATGTTCCTGCACGAGAACGCACTCAACCCGTTCCGCTACGCGACCCTGCTGCGAATGGAGGGCGAGGTGATCGCCATGGCGAAGTCCCTCTTCGGAGCGGATGCCGGTTCGCTCAGCTCCGGAGGCACCGAGTCGATCTTCCTCGCGGTCCAGACCGCACGGGACCACGCCCGGGCCGCGGGCGTGATGGCACCGGAGCTGGTATGTGCGCGCACGGCCCATCCTGCGTTCGCGAAGGCCTGCAAGTACCTCGATGTGACCCAGCGGTTCACCGAGGTGGCTCCCGACGGACGGGCTGATCCCGAGGCGATGGCGGCTGCGATCGGCTCCGACACCGCGCTGGTGGTGGCCTCGGCTCCCGGGTATCCGTTCGGGGTGATCGATCCGGTGAGCGACATCGCCGTCATCAAGAAACGTGACCTTGTTGGTGTGCTGGATGATGGCA
>CAYVYG010000087.1:0-10187 GCA_964454385.1 uncultured Microthrixaceae bacterium | reverse complement strand
CACCCGGGGACATACCGGTGATCATCCCACCAGCCATCAGAACCCTCTACTGAGCCTTGGATCGCGCCGCGCGGAGTCGTTCCCGAGCGTCGACCGCGCGGGGACGGTCCGGTCGCGCGGAGTGAAGGGGTGGCACAGTGGATCGATGAAGTCCACCCGAGTCCTCGTCGTGTACGGAACCCGACCCGAAGCAGTCAAGCTCGCTCCACTGGTCAGGGCACTCGACGAAGCTGCGGACTTCGAGGTTCTTGTGTGCGTCACCGCCCAGCACCGGGGAATGCTCGATCAGATGAACCTACTGTTCGGCATCGAGCCGGACAGGGATCTCGATCTCATGCGTGACCGCCAGACGATCGAGGGGCTCACCTCTCTCGCCTTGAACGGCTTGCGCTCGGTCATCGACGAGACCCAACCGGACGTGGTCGTGGTGCAGGGCGACACCACGAGCACTCTCGCAGGAGCCCTCGCCTCCTACTACGCGCGGGTGCCCGTGGTGCATGTCGAGGCAGGTCTTCGCAGCGGGGATCCCTACAACCCGTACCCCGAGGAGATGAACCGCCGGCTGGTCTCGCAGCTGTCGTCGTTGCACCTAGCTCCGACACGTGGCAACCGTGCCAACCTCCTGGCCGAGGGCGTGCCGCCGGATGCCGTGGTAGTCACCGGCAACACGGTCATCGACGCGCTGCACTGGGTCATGTCCCAGGGATCGGAGGCAGCCGATCCGGTGGTCCGCCGGGTGATCGCGAACCAGGATGGCCCGGTCCTGCTGGTGACGGCTCATCGCCGAGAGTCATGGGGCGCGCCGCTCCACTGTGTTGCGCAGGCGTTGGCGATCCTGGTCGAGCAGCACCCGGATCTCACGATCCTGTTCCCGTTGCACCGCAACCCGGTGGTATCCGAATCGGTCGAACCTCTGCTGGGACCCCTACCGGAGGTCGAGCTGGTAGGCGCACTCGACTATCCGGACTTCGTCGGAGCGCTCGGTCGGGCGACGGTCGTTCTGACCGACAGCGGTGGCGTACAGGAAGAGGCTCCGAGCCTCGGCAAGCCCGTGCTGGTGCTGCGAGATGTGACCGAACGTCCCGAAGCTGTCAAGGCGGGTACCGTGCGGTTGGTGGGCACGCGCACCGCCGACGTGGTGGAGGCCGTGTCGACGTTGTTGGACGACCCTGTTCTCTACGAGCGGATGGCGCGCTCGGTCAACCCCTACGGAGATGGCACCGCAGCGCAGCGTTCGGTCGAGGCCCTGCGCTACCTACTGCGTGGAGCCGAGTTCCCGTCGGAGTTCGAGCCCGCCGCCAGTGAGTGAACAGGCGCATCGAGGCAATCCTCCACCGCCGTCCTCAAGCGGTCGATGAACGCCTGCTCGGTGTAGTGCTGCGCGTGGCACCTGATCGGTCCCGCGGGCAGAGGATCGGTTATCAGGTCGGTCACTGCCCGTGCGATGGAGTCGGGTTGAAGGTCTTCGAAGAACCTCCCGTTCAGGCCGTCGCGCACGGTGTCCAGGTAACCGCCGGCGCGGAGCGCCGCGCACGGCTTGCCCCACGAGGCAGCCTCGACGGGTGTGAGCCCGAAGTCCTCGAACGAGGCCGCGACCACCAGCGAGCAGTTCCCATAGAGCCATCGGAGCTCTGCGTCGGTGATGCCGGGAAGGACGCGCACGTTCGACCCGCAGGCACGTCGCACCGAGTCGGCCTCCGGTCCATCGCCGACGATCACGAGCGGGATCTCCGGCAGGAGCCTGAAGGCCTCTGCAACCCTGTCGACGTTCTTGTAGGACAACAGGCGTGACACGCAGAGAGCGAAGCCCGGCCGCAGATCGCCCACAGGGGTTCGGGCGCCCTCGGGCCCGAGGCTCGTTCCGGGAGGGACGATCTCGGCCTTGATGCCGTAGTCCCTCCAGATGCGGTCACGCACGGTCGACGAGGTCGTCAGGTAGTGGTCCGCGGTCGCCGCGACCCGTTGATCCCACCGTCGAAGCAGCGGTCTGATCGCCCTGGTCGTCATGGCCACCGGCGTGCTCCACTGCCGCATGTAGGTGTTCGCCTCGTCGTAGAGCCAACGCGGCGACGTGTAGCAGTAGACGATCTTGATTCCGTCGGTTCGGATGCCATGGGCGAACGCTGACGACGAGCAGATCACCACGTCTGCGTCGACTTGCGACCGTGAGAACACAGCCGGGTACAGAGGCAGCCCACGGCGGTGGTCGTTGCGCAGAAACCGCGACCGGTTCGTGCCCATCGGTCGGATGTTGCGATCCGCGAACTCTGGGAAGGTGGTTTCGGGATCGTACAGCGACGTGTGGATCGGAGCGTCCGGGAAGGCCTTCGACATCGACAACACGACGCGTTCGGCTCCACCGCGTTGTGTCAGGTAGTCGTGGACGATGGCGATGCTGGTCATGGTTCCGGAGTCTCGACGCAGGTGTTGCCAGGATACGGGAGGGAACACGAAATGGTGGTGACCCCGTTCGGCTGGGCGAGAGCGGACTGCCCTGTCACACCCCCGACGTAGGTTGATCCGATGAGCCGTAGCCGTTCCGTGTTCCGTTGCGAGTCCTGTGGTGGCGAACAGCCGAAGTGGGCGGGGCGATGCGACGCCTGCGCTGAATGGAACACCCTCAGCGAGCACCCGCTGGCTGTCGGGCAGCGAAGCATTCAGCTGCCAGATGTTGATCAGTGCGTCGTCGCGACGCCGATCACCGATGTCATCGAAGAAGGTCCCGGGAAGTTCCCGACCGGCTTGATCGAGTTGGACCGGGTTCTCGGAGGTGGCCTTGTGCCGCGCAGCGTGACACTCCTGGGTGGTGAGCCGGGAGTCGGCAAGTCCACGCTCGTGTTGCAGGTGCTCGCTCAGCAGGCCCGCGTCGGTATCGAGTGCACCTACGTCACCGGTGAGGAGTCCGTCGGGCAGGTCGCCGCGCGCGCCGGCCGGCTGGACGCGCTCGAGAAGCGGATCGAGCTCCTGGCCGAGACCTCGCTCGACCGGGTCATCTCCCATCTGGCGGCCACTCGACCCGGAGTGTGCGTCGTCGATTCCATCCAGACGCTCCACGATCCGGCGACGGGCTCGCCGGCCGGGTCGGTTGCACAGGTCCGCAGTTGCACCCAGCAGCTGGTCGCCGCTGCCAAGTCACTGGGTGTGACCATCGTGCTCGTGGGTCATGTGACCAAGGACGGAACGTTGGCGGGCCCGCGGGTGCTCGAGCATGCGGTCGACACGGTCTTGACCCTCGAAGGCGACCGCCACGGCGAGCTGCGTCTCGTGAGGACTGTGAAGCACCGCTTCGGATCCACCCAGGAGTTGGGCGTGCTGGCAATCGGCGCGAGCGGTCTGGTGTCGGTGGAGGACCCATCGGAGATGTTCCTCGCGGACCGGCGTGGTGGTATCGCAGGTTCCATGGTGGTTCCTGCGCTGGATGGGCGACGCACCCTCCTGGTCGAGGTGCAGGCCCTGGTGGCGAGGAGCCATCTTCCACAGCCACGACGTTCTGTGCAGGGTCTCGACGGCGGGCGGCTCAACCTTCTCCTGGCGGTGCTCGATCGTCGGGTGGGCATCGCAACCACCGGCTTCGATGTGTATGCGATGGCGGTCGGCGGTGTGAAGACCAGTGAGCCCGGCGTGGACCTGGCACTGTGCGCCGCGATCTCATCTGCGTTGAGCGGGGAGGCAGCACGGGACGGACTGGTGCTCTTCGGCGAGGTGGGCCTGGGTGGTGAGCTGCGTCGGGTGGCGCGCATGGACCAGCGCCTGGAGGAGGCGGCAAGACACGGGTTCAGTGCCGCTGTCGTACCGCGGTCCGCTCCGGTGAAGCATCCCGACATCGAGGTGATGGGTGTTCCGTCGCTGGATGCTGCGCTGGCGGTCGCCGGTGTCGTGCCCCAGGGCTTCTGAGCCGCCCGGGCCGGGCTCGGAGGGCCGGCTAGAGGTTGGATCCGCCGGTCCGTCCCGCAGCGCCACCGAGACCCCGTACACTGGCAACGTGGCCGAGCGCCGGAGTCAGGAGCTGATGAGCGCCCTCGGTCAGATCGCGCCTGGCAGGCCGTTGCGCGAAGGGCTGGACCGGATCCTCAAGGCCGGTATGGGCGCTCTGATCGTCATCGGCGACGGTCCCGAGGTGCTCAACATCTCCTCGGGCGGGTTCCTCGTCAACGCGGCCTTCTCGCCGCAGCGTCTCTCGGAGCTTGCCAAGACCGACGGTGCGATAGTCCTCACCCCGGATGCCACCTACATCGCACGGGCCAACGTGCACCTCGTTCCGAACCCCAACGTCCCCACCGAGGAGACCGGCACCCGCCATCGCACCGCCGAGCGTGTGGCCCGCAGCATCGGGGTGCCGTGCCTGTCGGTGTCGGAGGACATGGCGGTGGTGACCGTGTACACGAGCCACGACCGCTACCAGCTCGAGCCGATCCCATCGATCCTCGGCCGCTGCAACCAGGCTCTGCAGACACTGGAGCGCTACAAGCTGCGCCTCGACGAGGAGTCCACCAGCCTCACCGCGCTCGAGGTGGAGGACCAGGTGATGCTGCGTGATGTGGTGAGCCTGTTGCAGCGTGCCGAGCTCGTGGCACGCATCTCCGAGGAGATCGAGCAGTATCTCGTCGAGCTCGGCACCGACGGCCGTCTCGTCGGGCTCCAGCTGCGCGAGCTGATGGCAGGCGTGGAGGACGAGCGGCGTCTCGTCGTGTTGGACTACCTGCGCCCCGATGCGACCTGGGACCTCGAACAGGCAATCGAGACCCTCTCGGAGATCGGGGTGGAGGACCTGTTGGACCAGGAGGCCGTCGCCTCGGCGCTGCACCTCGCGGGACAGACCGACGACCTGGATTCCTCGGTCCAACCGGCGGGGTACCGCATGCTCGCCCGCATTCCCCGTCTACCGGAGGGGATCGCCGATCAGCTGGTGACGCACTGCGGAACCCTCGAGAAGCTCTCACGCAGCACCGTGGAGGAGCTCGCCGAGGTCCCGGGGGTGAGCGAGCACATGGCGCGCACCGTCAAGGACGCACTGGCGCGCATCGCTGAGTCCTCGATCCTCGATCGCTACAGCTGACCCGGACCACCCGAGGTCCGACGGACGCTACCGTTGCGGTGTGGACATCGAGCTTCCCTCCGGCACACCAGCACACGTGGTCGAGGTGCCGGACGCGCCCCGCTCGTTGGTCGTGATCCCCGACATCTGGGGACTCCGCGAGCTGTTCTCACAGATGTGCGCAGACCTTGCGCGGCGCACCGGTTGGTCGGTGGGTTCCTTCGATCCCTTCGGAGGCGCCGACCTTCCCGGCGCGGATGACCTCGACGGTTTCGAACAGCGGACTGCCGCGCTGCGCGTCATGGACGACGCGGGCGTCCTGGGTGACGCGGTGGACACCGCGGACGCCATGGGTGCCGAACCCACTGCTCTCATCGGGTTCTGCATGGGGGGCATGTACGCATTGAAGGCGTCCGCGACCCGGCGCTTTGACCGCATCGGCGCGTTCTACGGGATGATCACGGTGCCCGCGGACTGGTCCGGGCCTGGCCAGCACCAACCGCTCGACGCACTGGCGGAGCGCGGTGACACCGAGGTGATCGAGGTGGTGGGAACCGCCGACTCGTGGACCCCGTCCGAACAGGTCGACCGACTCGTGGATGCCGGCGTCGAGGTGATCCGCTACGAGGGAGCCGACCACGGATTCGTGCATGACCCGTCGAGGCCTGCTCACCGTCCCGATGACGCGGCCGATGCCTGGCAGCGGGTGCTCGCGTTCCTGGGTCGCTGAGGTTCCTTCGGCCTCCGGTCTGCGGAGTTGCAGGGGAGTTGCAGGGCCGCAGCACAGCCGGTGAAGGCGCGTTCGTTCGGCTCAGTGGGAACGGATCTCGAGCTCGCGGCGCTTCGCGATCCGGTAGCGGGGCCCGTCCTGTTCCACCCAGCCGAGTCTCAGGAAGCTGGCGATCGCCTTGTTGACCCGTTCCCTCGACGCCCCGACGAGGCCGGCCAGCTCCTCCTGGGTGATGGGGATCTCGAAGAAGTCGTCGTCTCCGGCGAGGTCCAACAGGTGCTTCGCCGTGCGGCCGGTTACATCGAGGAAGAACGAGTCGGCCAGCGCCTCGTCGGTGGAACGGATGCGCCTCGAGAGCAACCGCACGACCGACCACAGCAGTTCGGGGCGGTCCTCCCAGATCGTGCGCAGGACCGTGTAGGGAATCCGCATGACCACGCAGGCCTCGAGCGCCCTGGCCTCAGCGGATCGTCCGCCGTCGTCGAACAGGCCCATCTCGCCGAACAGGTCGCCCTTGGCCATGATGGCGACCATCGACTCGCGTCCGTCCACGCTCTTGTTGGAGATGGCGACCCGACCTGAGACCATCACGAAGCAGGCGTCGGCCTCGGCGTTCTCCTCGAAGATGATGTTGTTGCGACTCAACTCCAGCAGTTCGGCGGCGTCACGGAGGCGGGCGTGTTCGTCCTCGCCGAACAGTTCGAAGAGCTCGACTTCTTGGAGGAGATGGCTGGGATCTTCATCGTTCATGGCGCCCGCAGTCTAGGAGACACGCGTGCCTGGCGTCACAGGCCCCGCAACCGGCGATCCAGGAACCACGCTAGGGTTCGCTCGGTGATCGACGCCGGCGGCAGCGGGACCCCATGAGCACCGGGATCACCGGTGATGCGACCGCCCGCAGCGACACCGATCACGGCGAGGTCTGGTGCGTGGTCGTCGCGGGCGGTGCCGGTCGCCGGTTCGGTTCCGCCAAGCAGTTCGCGGTCCTGGGCGACGAGCGGGTGGTGGACCGGTCGGCCCGCATCGCAGCCGGTGCCTGCGACGGCGTGGTGGTGGTGCTTCCCGCTGGCGTGTCGGCCGCCGATGCGGTCGTGGCGCACGCGGATCTGGTGGTCGAGGGTCGCTCGACACGCACCGGGTCGGCACGCGCGGGTGTGGCGGCGGTGCCGGCGCGAGCCGATGTGGTTCTCGTACACGACGCGGCCCGCCCTCTCGCAGCGCCCTGGTTGTACCGCCGTGTCATCGACGCTGTTCGTGGCGGAGCGGTGGCGGTGGTGCCGGTGGTCGAGGTGACCGATACGATCCGTGCGGTCGAGGGAACCGTGGTCGACCGGGACCGGCTCCGGTCGGTTCAAACACCCCAGGGCTTCGACGCCGCGGTGATCCGTAGCGCACTGCGAACCGGGGTGGACGCGACCGATGACGCCGGGGCGGTCGAGGCCGCCGGGTATCCGGTCCGGATGGTCGAGGGGGATCCCGACAACCGCAAGATCACCACCCCCGCGGATCTGGAGTTCGCGCGGGCTGTGATCTCAGCGGGAAGCCAACCATCGGTGGATGCGGAGGAGGTCGCCTTGGATCTCAGGATCGGAAACGGTTTCGATGTGCACGCGTTCTCGGAGGATCCCCGTCGGCGTCTCGTGTTGGGTGGAGTCACCTTCGATGGCGCCGCCGGGCTCGAGGGCCATTCGGATGCCGATGTCGTCGCCCACGCTGTGGCCGAGGCGTTGCTCGGTGCCGCGGGACTGGGCGACCTCGGTTCGCACTTCCCCGATGACGACGAGCGATACCGCGATGCGGACAGCCTCTCGCTGTTGGAGCTCGTGGTCTCCGAGGTGCGCGCCGCTGGTTGGTCCATCGCGAACGTGGACTGCTCGGTGGTGGCGGAGCGACCCAAGCTGTCGCCCCACCGTGAGGCGATGCAGGCGAACCTCGCAGCGGTGCTGGGCGCGCCGGTCTCGGTCAAGGGTCGCCGGGCCGAGGGCCTCGGCGCCATCGGGCGTGGCGAGGGGATCGCGGCCATCGCCTCGACGGTGTTGGTTGCCGAGCAGGTGAAGCGGTGAGTGCGCGGTCGGGTCGCGGCGGACGACCCCGGCGCGATGGCCGACAAACGGGCCGAGCGGGACCCGAGCGCGCGCGTCCGCGTAGTGGCACCGATCGGCCGACGAGAGGAGCTGCCCCTGCAAAGCGCAAGCGTCCCGCCGGCCTCGACGGAACCCAGGTGGAGGGACGTCAGGCGGTCAGGGAGCTCCTGTTGGCCGGTCGCCGCCGGACAAGGGAGATCTTCATCGGAAGCGAGGTCGACCGAACCGGCATCGTGTCGGACATCATGGAGCTGGCTGGCGAGTCGAGGGTGCCGGTTCGCGAGGTGAGCCCCACCAAGCTCGGTCACATGGCGCGCACCGAAGCACCCCAGGGGATCGTCGCCATCGCCCAGCCGCTCCCCGACGAGGAGCTCGGAACCCTCTGTGCCTTCTCCGGTGGACGGCCTCCGTTCCTGGTGGCACTCGACGGAGTGACCGACCCCGGGAACCTCGGGGCCGCGCTGCGCATCGCGGAGTGCGCGGGTGTCACCGGGGTGGTGCTGCCGCGGCATCGGGCGGCCCACGTCACCCCGGCGGTGACGAAGGCCGCTGCGGGAGCGGTCGAGTACCTACCGATCTCACTGGTGCCGGGACTGCCCGCAGCGCTCGCGCAGATGAGGTCCGACGGCGTGTGGATAGTCGGTCTCGACGCCGCGGGAGAGACCAGCGTGCACGACCTGGCCGTAGCGCAGGAACCGGTCTGCCTGGTGCTCGGCGCCGAGGGTTCGGGTCTTTCCCGACTGGTATCGCAGCGCTGCGATCTGCTGGCGTCGATCCCCCTGTACGGCAGGCTCGCCTCGCTCAACGTGGCGGCCGCAGCAGCGGTAGCCTGCTACGAGGTGGCGCGCCGGCGGCCGTGAGAGCCGCGCAGGGTACCGGATGCGGCGGTCGCAGCGATGCCTGCGACCAACAGCACCAGCCCGACCACTACCAGGCCGCTGGGGGTGGATCCGGTGTAGGCGAGCTTCGCCGGTGACGGACCGGTCGCTTCGGGCGCGGGGGTCGAGGTGTCACCGACCGGTTGTGTGCTCGGATCGTGGGTGTCGTTCGTCCCTGTCGGCGTCGACGGCGGCTGTGCGGGATCAGTCGGTGCCTCTGGAGGCGCCTTGCCGACGGTCACCTCGAAGGTCGTCGAGTCGGCCACCTCGGTGTCGTTGCTGAGCACCCGTGCCGAACACACATAGGGGACTCCCGGGGTGAACCCGGACACCTTCACCGGGTAGGTGTCCTGTGATGCCTGGGTAGAGGTTCCACGGTCGGACTCGCACGCCACGCTGTAGCTGAGAGCGCCTCCCGCGGCGTAGCCACTCGTGTTGGTGTTGGGGTCGTTGTCCGGCGGCTCCACGAGGCCGGTGGTGTCGAAGTCGACGAGGATGAAGTCCTCGGCGATCACCGGGGGCTTGACCTCCACAGCTCCGCAACCGAAGCACATGTCGGCGTGCAGCGAGCTGTCGGGTGTGATCGTGATGAGGGATGCTCCCTGGGCGATCGGGTCCGGAGCCTCCCCGGTGAACAACAGCGGAGCTCCGCCGTACCATCTGGCGCCGAAGGTCACGCCGGTACCACCGACGTCGGGAACCACCGGTGACGGGTCGTTCTCACCGCATCCCAGGAAACCGAGGGTCCAGGTGCCGGTCGGCACGTCACTGAAGGAGTAGTGCCCACCGGAATCGGTGTTGGAGAACCGCACGCCGTCGGTCGGCAGGTACAGGACCGCGCAGACCGCGAGCGGTTCGCCACGCACGTTCGTGATGCGCCCCGACACCGTGCCTGTGCCCGCGGCGGGGGCGAGGGCTGCGTCGATGTTGTCGGCGATGTCACCTGGTTGGAGCCTCACCCTGGCGGCCCCGGCACGGCCGGCAGCGTTGTTCCACCACTGCGCCTGGTAGGTGCCCCCGGGCTTGCCGTCCTCGGGGTCACCGCAGTCCACGAACTGGATCGTGTAGTCGCCGCCCTTGGAGAGGGGGAGCGAGTACTCGCCGTTCGCATCGGTGTTCTCCATCCCGCCCACGAAGGAGTCGGTGGTCGCCTGGACGCAGATGTCCTCCAGTGGAGCGCCGTCGGAGTCGGTGACCGTTCCCCGGATCAGCGCGGCCAGGCGCATCTCGGCGTCGACGGAGGAGCGGATCTCGCCCGGATTGAGATGGATCGGCTTGGCGTCGTCGAAGTCGTCAGTCCCCTGGTACCACTGCTCTGTGTACGGGCCGGTGTCGTCGCAGTCCTCGAAGAGCACGCGGTGCTCGCCGGCGGGGAGTCGATCGAGCTCGTAGTTCCCGTCGGCGTCGGTCCTGTCCCAGCCAGTGCTGTCCCAGTCGTCGTCGGACCCCATGATCGCCAT
>CAYVYG010000086.1:3428-10245 GCA_964454385.1 uncultured Microthrixaceae bacterium | reverse complement strand
CGTCGTCGCTGAGGGTGTCCCAGGGGCGCACCGTGTCGAGCATCGGCCAGGGCTGCCCGTCGGGGCCGGTGCGCTCGGGCTCGCCGTGGGGGTTGATGCCCGACAGCTCGGTTCCCTCGGGTAGCAGGCCGAGTTCGATCTGGCGGGCGAGGATCCCCTCGCGGATCGTCTCGTAGCCCTCGTCGAACACGCCCTTGTAGCGGTCGGCCCACTCGAGGGGGACCAGGTGCGGTGCGTGACCGGCCTGCGGGGCAAGGTACATGAAGAACGGCTTGTCGGGGTCGATCACCTTGGCATCACGGATGAACGAGACGGCCTTCTGGGCGAGGTCGTCGGCCAGGTGGTAGCCGTCCTCGGGGCGCCCGGGCGGCTCGATCGGGTGGTTGTCGTGCACCAGGTCGGGGTAGTAGCAGTTGGTCTCGCCGCCGAGGAATCCGTAGAAGCGCTCGAACCCCCGACCGAGTGGCCATCGGCCCTTGAACGCAGCGACGTTGCACTCCTCTCCGGGAGTCAGGTGCCACTTGCCGATCGCGTAGGTGTTGTAGCCGCGCTCTTGGAGCACCTCGGAAATGAAGCCGCTCTCGAAGGGGATTCGGGTGGAGATGCCCGGGAACCCCGATGCGAACTCGGCGATCGTGGCCATGCCGTTGGTGGTGGCATTGCGGCCGGTGAGCAGCGATGCGCGCGTGGGCGAGCAGAGCGCTGTGGTGTGGAAGTTGGCGAACTTCACACCGCGTTCCGCGATCCGGGCCATGTTGGGGCACTGCACCGGGCCACCGAAGCAGTCCATCGTCGCGTAGCCGAGGTCGTCCCAGGCGATGACCAGGACGTTCGGTGCGCCATCGGGTGCCTTCGGAGCAAGGAAGGGTTCCCAGTCGGGTACGGAGTCCCGCACATCGAGGGCGATCCTTCCCTTGAATGCCTTGGCCATGTTCGGGATCCTCCGCTGGACTGCTCGGTGCCTGAGTGCTCCGCCGGAGCTCCACCGGGTGCGTTGTGCTCCACTGGGTGGTGCAGCTCAAACGGCAAGCCTACGGATCGTCCGCGCTGGGGGCATCACACTCCGAGGATGAGAACCTCGCCCGATCCTCCTGCGCTGATGACGACCAACAACACCCGCCTGCGTGTCGGCCGGGTGTGGTCACGCGCTCCGAGCCAACGCCCTGTTGTCGAGCATTCGGCCTGTCACAACAGCCCGAGATCGGACGCGCACCGGACCGCGGCGTCGCGGTTGTCGACCCCGAACTTCCAGTAGATGTGGCGGAGGTGTGACTTGACGGTGTTGAGCGAGATGAAGAGCTCACCTGCGATCTCCGCGTTGGTCAGCCGCGTCGGAAGGAAGGGCAACAGGTCAGCTTCGCGTCTCGTCAGGGGCTCCGGGAGGCTGTCGATGGATCCCATGGATCCACCAGAGCGGACCATCGGCCCGGTCGCAGCGAGGATCGACCGAACGAACGCGCTGCGCGCCAGTCGATCGTCGGAGCGCAACAGGCCCAGGGCGCCGGGAACCTCTGCGAACAACGCTCTGATGCCTTCGAGCTCGGCCAGGCGGATGGCCTCGGTGATGGCTTCGAGAGCCGATCCCCTTCGCCCCCGTTGATCATCGAGCAGCGCGGATCGAGACCGGTGCCCGATCAGGCCGCGCAGGTCGCTCGGGTCGGGCTGCCATCGCTGCAGTGCCACTTCAACAGCAGCGAGGTCGCCGTCGAACAGCGCCAGGTCCACCTCGAGCGGACCTGGCGCAACCTGTTCGGATACGAGGTCGATCAGCGCGGCCCGGTCACCGGGGGTCGGGTCCATCATGAGCATGCGGGCTCGCGAAGCAGCGGTTTCGGCGGCGACATGTGGCGGGAGGGTCACCGGCGAGGCGGTGAACAAAGGAGCTCTGACGGGAACACCGGGCCCGTGGGTCGCCCAGTCGATACGTACTTGGATCATCTTGTGCAGCGCACGATCGGCGCTCCAACCGGAGCGCTCGGCGCAGACCCGCGCGGTATCGAGGTGTTCGGTCGCTGGACCGAGCTCGAGTCGGTCCCACCCGCTGAACGCGAGCGCGAGGTGCGCATGTGTGACCGCGTGGTGGTGCTCCGATGCCACCTCCGCGGTGAGCTCGATGGCTGCCCGTGCGTCGGCCTCCGCGTGGTTGTGACGGCCAGCCAGCGCCCGGGTCAGCGCCAGGGTCGCCAACGCGGAGACCTTCCACAGCGAGTACTCCGCTCCGGGCATCCCGAGTGTCTGCTCGAGGCGTCGTGTCGCATCGTGCAGTCGACCGAGGTGGAAAGCCACGATCGCCCGCATGTAGAGCGCCATCACCTCCACCGACTCAGGTCCTCCGATGCCCAGGAAGTCCGTCACCTCCTCACCCCTGTCGCTCGCGCTAGCGAGGCCTGCCTCTGCGTCGTCACAGGCTCGCTGCACCTCCGGGATCGGGAGGTCGTCGAGACCCAGGCATGCGTACAGGACCTCGACAGCCGCAGTCTGCCCGGGCGTGAGATCGGAGCGCTGCTTGAGCAGACGGTAGGTGTCCCTGGCCCGGTGACCCTCGTGGGCGGCGACCCGTACCGCCAAGTGATCCACCAGGAGCTCAGCAGGCCGCTGCGGACGCGCAACTGCGTCGAGCCATCTCAACACGGTCGCCGATTCGTCGCGCGCGAAGTACTCCGCACCGTGGCGGCGGGTGAACCGAAGCACCCCCTCGTGGTCGTCCAGGACCATGAGCTGGTCGGCCGCGTCGGAGCTGTAGCCGCTGCGTTCGAGCCACACGGCCGCGCGGCGCCGCAGGTCACCGGCCCGACCGGGGCACTCGACCTCCAACTGGTAGCGCAGCAGGTCCGAGAACAACTCGTGGTACCGGAACCGGTTCCGATGGTCGTCGACCGGAGTGAGGAACGTGCAGTTCCGCCTGAGCTGCTCGAGCAGGTCTGCCGATGCGCCCAGGTCGTGGCCGTCGACCACCTCGGCACACAGCTCCGGTGAGAGCCATGGGAGCACCGCGGTCTGCAACAGGAACCCCCGCACCTCGGGCTTCGAGCGGTTGAGGACCTCACAGGTGAGGTACTGGGCGATGAACTGGTCGGTCCCGCGGAAGGCCCCGAGGAAGTCACCGGGATCGTCCATCGATCTCATCGACTGGGCCGCTAGCGACAACCCCACCGCCCATCCGCCGGTTCGGGCGGTGAGCGAGCCGATGTGATGGCACTCCGGCTCGCAACCGGTGATGGCGGCAACCAGTGGTTCTGCTTCGTCCTCGGTGAACGCCAGGTCCGCTTCGCGCAGCTCCACGAGACGCCCCTCCGCGCGCAACCGGTGAAGGCCCATGTCGGGTTCGTAGCGCGAGGCGAGCACGAGACGGACGTGCGCCGGCAGGCGCGAGATCACATCGGCGAGCTCGAACCCGAGCCGGGGGTCGGACCCCAACGCTTGGGCGTCATCGACCACGATGTCCAGCGCTCGGTCTACCTGACGAAACTGCCTCGAAAGCTCTGCTATGAACAACGGCCCGAGTCTCCCGGGCCCGGGGCTCACCAGCTCGTCGAGTCCGGGATCGAGCTCCGGCACGGCCCGACCGATCGCCCCCAGGAGCTGGCGGGCGAACACCACCGGGTCGCTGCTGTCGGCGCCGAGTCTGACCAGCGCTACGGCCGGCCGGGGGCGACCACGACCGCCTCGCTCGGCCATCCACTGCTCCAACAGGACCGACTTGCCCCAGCCTGCTGCAGCCACCACCAGTCCCACACCGCCCGGTGGGACCGAGTCGAGCACTTCGATCAACCTCGGCCTCGGTACCCGCTGTGGCGTGCCCGCCGGCAGATCTGCGCTCATCGGAGTCGGCTCCCCTGTGCTCGGCCACTCGGCCAACCCCGCAGGATCGCTGGGTACGTTGTGCTGGGCCGGCACCGTGACGGTAGCGGATCGGGCTCATCGACGAAGCGCATCACGGTGCTGTTCACCCGTCGAGGGTGATCCAGGCGAGCTCAAGCACCGCTAGTGTGTTGAGCCTCGTTGACCAGAAGGGATGATTCCATGCCAGACCTGATCGCAATCGGATACGACGACACGACAACGGCACTGTCCGCCATGGACGAGGTGCAGAACCTCGCAGCCGACCTCATCATCCAACCCGATGCAGTGGCAGCCATAATCCACGACTCCAACGGCAAGTTCCGCACGGTGACCAACCAGCACGAGGTCGGCGCCGGTGCCACCTGGGGGATGTTCTGGGGGTTCCTCTTCGGGATCCTGTTCTTCGTACCGGTGTTCGGGATGGCGATGGGAGCGGCGTTCGGGGCCCTGGGCGGCAAGCTCGCGAAGGGGTCGATCGGCAAGGAGTTCCAGGAACAGGTGCGTAGCGCTCTGCAGCCCGGCACCTCCGCGTTGTTCATGATCGTCGAGCAGATGACCACCGACAAGGCCCTCGACTCGCTCTCGCGCTTCGGAGGCGAGGTGATCAAGACCTCGCTCTCCGACGAGGAGGAAGCCGAGATCCAAAAGCATCTGCACGGCTGAGCCGACCGATCACGCCGCACCCGCTCGTGGACGACGAGGGGTATCCGATCCCACGATGATGGTGTGGTGACCGACACGCCCACTGCGCGCACACCGGTGCACGTCCTGGCCAAACCGACCGGGGCGATCTGCAACCTGGATTGCGAGTACTGCTTCTACCTCTCCAAAGAGGAGCTGTACCCGGGTGACCGGTTCCGGATGTCCGACGCGACGCTGCGGAGCTACATCACCCAGCTGCTGGATGCCCATCCCGACGGCGAGGTCACCATCGCCTGGCAGGGCGGTGAACCCACGCTCATGGGGGTGGAGTTCTTCCGCCATGCAGTGGAGCTTGCCGAGACGCACCGCCGGCCGGGCCAGCGCCTCAGCCACACCATCCAGACCAACGCCACCCTGTTGAACGACCAGTGGTGCGAGCTGTTCGCGCAGCACGGGTTCCTGGTCGGCATCAGCATCGACGGCCCACCCGAGCTGCACAACCGCTACCGGGTGGACAAGCGCGGCGAGCCGACATCCGCGAAGGTGCTGCGCGGCCTCGAACGACTCATGGCGCACGGGGTGGACCTGAACGTGCTGTGCACCGTCAACGCCGCCAACCAGGACCATCCACTCGAGGTGTACCGCTACTTCCGCGACGACCTGGGTGTGCGGTTCCTGCAGTTGATCCCGATCGTGGAACGCCTCCCTCCGCCGCAGCACCTGTCGACCGAGGCCCGGCCCCCTGTGGTTGCGCCCAGCGAGATGGTCACCGAACGGTCGGTCGACCCCGACGCCTGGGGACGGTTCCTCCAGGTCGTCTTCGATGAATGGGTCGTGCGTGACGTCGGCGAGGTGTTCGTGCAGCACTTCGACGCCGCTCTCGCCGCGTGGCTCGGCCTTCAATCGCCACTGTGCATCTTCAGGGAGACCTGCGGCGACGCGGTCGCGCTCGAGCACAACGGCGACCTGTACTCGTGTGACCACTTCGTGGATCACGACCACCTGCTCGGCAACATCGCGACCACCACGATGGTCGAGCTGGTCACCTCACCGAAGCAGCGCGCGTTCGGCCAGGCGAAGCTGGACGGCCTGCCCGAGTACTGCCGGCGCTGCGAGGTCCGCTTCGCCTGCAACGGAGAATGCCCCAAGGACCGCTTCGTCATCACCCCCGATGGCGAACCGGGGCTCAACTACCTCTGTCGCGGTTACCGGCACTTCTTCGGCCACATCGACGGTCCGATGCGGATCATGGTCGACCTGCTCCGCAACGGCCGGCCGGCGGACGAGATCATGGCGCTGTTCCGCTCGGCCGGTCGCAACGAACCCTGCCCGTGTGGCAGCGGCACCAAGACCAAGCACTGCCACGGCAGCTAGTCAGCCACAGCATTCAACGCGCTGGAGTCGCGCTGGATCTCCCGGAGGCGAACCCGCGCCGAGAACTGCTCGCGGATCGTCACCGGTTGCTCGGCCTCACGCGCACCCCAGTCGTACACCACGGTCGTGCCCGCCACGAGGTCGTGGAAGGTTCTCCGCTCCCTGCCGACCACGAGCCCGATGAACAGCACCGGGATGATCAACGACACCGGGAGCACGAGTGTGCGCACCAGGGCGCGCGTGGCGCTGGCAACGGTCCCGTCGCGGCGGACGACCGCTATGCCCAGCAACGCCATCGCCGGCGTTCGCCCCAGCAGTGCGACCGGGATCCAGAACCACACCGTGAAGAGCACCGCGAGGGAGCTGAGGGTGAGGATCCCCAAGGTCTCCTGTGAGGGGTCGACACCGAAGATGTTGGTGAGCAGGAAGCCGGCTGCGGCCACGAGCAACGTGTTGAGCGCGAAGACGGCGGAGACGTCGGCGAGCACCGAGAGCGCCCTGGTCACCGGTCCTGCATAGTGGCCGCTCACGTCCCGACGCTGGAGCTCGTGCGGATCCGCCGCGGCCGTCTCGGCCGCAGTTCCCGAGAGCCGCCCGGGTGCCTCGGGACGGGTCTGCGGCGTGCGGCGCAGCACCCGGCTGACGAACCCATCCACCGTGGCGTCGCCACGGACGAACTGACGCCGCACCAGATCGAGTCCTGAGATCGCCACGTCCTGGCCGGCACCGGCGGTGAGCTTCGCCATGTCGAGGCGCTCGATGAGCGCTTCGAGGTCGAGACGACCCGCGATCTGGTCGACGTCGATGCGCTTCAACAACGCGTCCAGGTCGAGGCGATCCGCGATCTGGTCCACATCGATGCGCAACAGGAGGGCATCGAGATCCAGCCGCGCGGCGATCACATCGACGTCGATGCGCTTCAACAACGCGTCCAGGTCGAGGCGATCCGCGATCTGGT
>CAYVYG010000086.1:0-3328 GCA_964454385.1 uncultured Microthrixaceae bacterium | reverse complement strand
CCACATCGATGCGCAACAGGAGAGCATCGAGGTCCAGCCGCGCGGCGATCACATCGACGTCGATGCGCTTCAACAGCGCGTCGAGATCGAGTCGATCGGCGATCTGGTCCACATCGATGCGTCCGAGCAGCGCATCCAGGTCGAGTCGGGATGCGACCTCGTCGAGGTCGATCCGCTCCATGAGAGCGTCGAGGTCCAGGCTCGCCGCGATGACGTTCACATCGAGCGCGTCGACGAGGTCGTTAGTGTCGATCTGGCGCATCACGACCGGCGCCACCCGGCCGACGACGCCACCGAGGAGCCCGGGGCGGTGCGGAGTGCTGGAGGACGAGTCGTCCACCCCGGTGAGGCTAGCTGCCCGGCGGCCGTGTTCTGCTCGACCGCGGTCGGGTCAGCCGGGCTCGGTTGCGAGCACGATGCCCGTGAGCTCAGCTGAACCCCGAGAGGATCTCGGTGGCGACGTGTTCGACACGTCCGGGCCCCTCTTCGGGCCAGCCGCACACCAGGTAGTCCCATCCGGCTTCGACCCAGCTGGAGATGTTGGCGCGGATCGTGTCGTCGTCGTCGCTCAGCGACAGCGAGGACGCCCGCAGGATCGATGCCGGATCGCGGCCTGCGTCGACCGCGAGCTGCGATACCCGGGCGTTCGTGTCAGCGAGCGACTCCGGGGTTCCCCATGTGTGCCAGGCGTCCGCGTAGCGGGCCACCAGAGGCAGGGTCCGCTTGGGTCCGCTACCGCCGATCCAGATCGGGGGGTGTGGTTCCTGCACCGGGGTGGGGCGCATCTGGGCATCGGCGAGCGAGAGGGTGCGGCCCTCGTAGCCGACGTGCTCACCCGACATCAGGCGGGTCATGACCTCCAGGGTGTCCTCGAGGCGGTCGAAGCGCTGCGCGGTCGAAGGGAACGGGATCCCGAGGGCGACGTGTTCGGCGTCGAACCAGGCGGCGCCCAGCGCGACGTCAAGGCGTCCGTGCGAGATGTGGTCGATCGTGACCGCCTCGGCGGTGAACACCGACGGGTGCCGGTAGGTCACACCCGTGACGAGCAGCCCGAGTCGGATCGTGGACGTGGACGCGGCGAGCCCGGCGAGGGTGGTCATACCCTCGAAGCACTCTCCGGGCCCCTCGCCGTAGAGAGGCTGGTAGTGGTCGAATCCCCAGGCGCCCTCGAAACCGAGCTGCTCGCAGAGACGAACCCGTCCGAGGAGCTCATCCCAGGGGACTCGTTGCTGGGCGACGTCGATTCCGAATCGCACGTGGGCCTCCTTGGTCGATCCGCGTTGTTCCTCGCTGCTCACACTCCCACAACTGCTTGCCGATCGGGCGGCGACCCTCGATGCACCCGATGGCCGATCCGGCTCAGGTGGTCCGGGCGCAATCCAGGTCGCCGTCGCTGATCGCTTGGCAGAAGCGCTGGTGGTCCTCCACGTTGGTCTCGGCGTAGGCCAGCGCGAACTCCGCCATTGCCCGGTCGAGTGAGTCACCCTTGCCCACGTACCCGGCGATCGCCTCCGCGTCGCCGGTGCGGGCGTGGCCCCGGGCGAGGGTCAACCCGCAGAGGTCCGCGTAGAAGCGCAGCTGGTCTGGGGTGACACCCTCGCCCTCCACATCGACCGATCCCTTCCAGTCGCGCAGCTGGCGGACATAGAAGTGCCTGCCCTCGGGTGCGCCGACAGTCCAACCCAAGAAGATGTCGCTCTGTGCCTGCACGAGGCGCTGGCCCTCCACGACCCGCTGGCCGTGGTTGGAATACCGGCTGGGTGCGAGGAACTCCTCGAGCACCGAGCTCGTCGCCTCCTTGGCCTGCAGGAACAGCGGGTCGCCGTCGTCGCGTCCCATCAGCAACAACAGCAGGCAGCGGGTTCCGACGCTGCCCACCCCGACGACCTTCACGCCGACCTCCACGAGGTCGTAGCGATCGACCAGCGCGTGGCGGGCGTCGTCGAGCGTGCCCTTGTAGGCCTCGAGCGCGGCGGCCGCTGCCAGCGGCAGCTCCTGCGCGGTCCACCCAGGGGGCATGTCGCCGGGAAGGTCCGAGAGCGAGAACAACACCGGCGGGTCGTGGCGGATCCGCCAGGTCCCGCCCACGCGCTCGGCGTACTTCTCGAGTGCCTGCTGGCTGGTGCGCTTCTCGGCCTTGCGGGTGAACCGGGTGAGGCGCCTGTCGAACTCCTCGGTATCGATGCCGGCACCGGAGCGGACATCGTCGACGTCCACGTAGTCGTACCAGAGCTCCAAGTGGCCCATTCGCGCGAAGTGGGTGATGCCGCGGCGGTAGCTGAGCGACACCTCGGCCGCGAGGCGCCTGGTCTGCTTGGCGGAGAACCCGTGGAACTGCCCCGCGATCACGAAGCTCGTGGCGAGGCGCTTGAGGTCCCACTCCCAGGGCCCCGGGAGCGTCTCGTCGAAGTCGTTCTGGTCGAACACGAGCTGACGTTCCGGCGATGCGTAGGCGCCGAAGTTCGACAGGTGCGCGTCGCCACCGAGTTGCACCTCCAGACCGCTGCGCGGCGTGCGTGCTAGGTCCGACGCCATGACCCTCGCCGCTCCGCGGAAGAACGTGAACGGCGAGACCCGCATACGTGCATGGCGGATCGGCACCAACCACTCGAGGCGGTCGCGGTTCTGCTGCGCGATCAACGCCACAGGATCGGCCCGGTCGGGGCCGGGCTCCCAGATGCCATGTGAGGAGCGCGGCGTCTCGGCGCGCCTGGAGCGTCCGAGCTCCCGGCGCTGTTCCACACTGCTGGTGGTCATCGGTGCTCCTTCGGCCTGGGGCGGTCATGGGCCGTGGCAAACCACATCTCTTTCCCTGACCACTCTTTCCCTGACCACTCTTTCCCTGACCACATTGTGCCCCCGATCCCGAGGTGACGACCCGCCTCACGGACATAGCTGACCTTGGATGTCACACCGGTGTCCTACGATGGAGTCACTTCATCCAGAAGGCCCGAGAGATCCGGCTCCACGACGGGCTGGCAACCCCCGCAACGGAAGGTGCCCCATCCGGAACAGATGAGGAGGAACCATGTCCGATCACGACTCCCCCGCGGGCCCACCGCCGGAGCGCCTGCACTGGATCCAGGTGAAGCTCGCGTTCACCGACGAGGGCCGCGAACCTGCGCGTCCCGCAAGACTCGTGCACGTCGACGGCCCCGTGGTGCACGTCCGCTACCTCGACGGCTCAAAGGAGACCATCGAGGTGGTCGAGGCCGACCGCCTCGAGCGTTTGCTCGGATCACCCGACATCTGCCGGGTCCAGGGCGACCCGCTGGTGCTGGTGAACACCTACTACGAGGTGCTCGGCCTCGCCACAGGACCGCCTGAA
>CAYVYG010000085.1:0-10331 GCA_964454385.1 uncultured Microthrixaceae bacterium | reverse complement strand
TCGCCAGATCTCCTCGGATACGAACGGCAACAGCGGCGCTGCGATCTCCATCAGGGTGACCAGCACCGTGTAGAGGGTGTCGTAGGCGTCGGCCTTGGCAGCGGGCGAGACCTTCTCGTCGCCTCCGCCGGGTGCCCAGAAGCGCTCGCGGGAACGGCGGATGTACCAGTTGTTGAGCGCGTCGAGGAACGCGTGGATCTCCGCGCAGGCGGGTGCTATCTCGAAGGCGTCCATGGACGCGGTGACCGACTCGGTGAGCTGCGCGGTCTTGGCGAGGATGTAGCGGTCGAGCTGCCCGGTGGCGTCGGTGCGCAGCCGTGCCCGGTGGCCGTCCGCGTTCGCGTAGAGGGTGAAGAACGAATAGGCGTTCCAGATCGGGTTCAGCACCAACCGCACGACCTCGGAGAAGTCCGATGCGTCGGTGGCTATCCGCAGGTCGCCGCCGCGAAGGATCGGTGAAGCCATCAGATACCACCGCAGGGCATCGGAGCCGTGGGACTCCATGACCTCCTCGGGGTCGGGGTAGTTGCGGAGCTTCTTGGAGAGCTTGCGACCCTCGTGGTCGAGCACCACCCCGTGACAGATCACGTTGGAGAACGCCGGCTGGTCGAACAGCGCGCCCGAGAGCACGTGCATCGTGTAGAACCAGCCCCGGGTCTGCGCGATGTACTCGACGATGAAGTCCGCCGGAGAGTGCTCCTCGAACCACTCACGGTTCTCGAAGGGGTAGTGGCGCTGCGCGAAGGGCATCGATCCGGACTCGAACCAGCAGTCGAACACCTCGGGCACGCGGCGCATCATCGAACGCCCGGTCGGGTCGTCGGGGTTCGGGCGCACGAGCTCGTCTATGTGAGGCCGGTGCAGGTCCCGGGGACGCACCCCGAAGTCGGCTTCGAGCTCGTCCAGGCTGCCGTAGACGTCGGTTCTGGGGTACGTGGGGTCATCGGAGCGCCAGACCGGAATCGGGGAGCCCCAGAAGCGGTTCCGGCTGATAGACCAGTCGCGTGCGCCTTCGAGCCACTTGCCGAACTGGCCGTCGCGCACGTGGGAGGGGATCCAGTTGATCCGCTGGTTGAGCTCCACGAGGCGGTCGCGGATGGCGGTCACCTCCACGTACCAGGAGCTCACCGCCTTGTAGATGATCGGGGTGTCGGTGCGCCAGCAGTGCGGGTAGTTGTGGTCGTAGGTGTCGTGGCGGATCAGGCGACCGTGCTGGCGAAGGCTGCGGGCGATTCCGGGGTTGGCGTCGAAGACGTTGGTGCCGGCGAGGTCTGGTACCTCCGAGGTGAAACGTCCCGAGTCGTCGACCGGCACGACCAACTCGATGCCCGCCGCCTCGCAGGTCACCTGGTCGTCCTCGCCGAAGCCCGGCGCCAGGTGCACGATGCCGGTTCCGTCGTCGTCGGTCACCCAGTCGGCCACCAACACCCGGAACGCCCCGGGATGGTCCGCGAAGTAGTCGAACAGCGGGCGGTAGGCGAGCCCCTCGAGATCGGTTCCCTCGAAGGTGGCGAGCACCTCGTGGCCCTCGCCCAGGTCGTCCGCGTGCTTTTCGAGCGCTCCGGTGCCAACCAGCACGCGCCGCGGTGCGCGATCCCCGCTGGTCACCGAGACGAGCGCGTAGCGGATCCCGGTGCCGACCGCGAGCGCGAGGTTGGATGGCAGGGTCCAGGGGGTCGTCGTCCACGCCCAGATCTCCACCGGCGCGTCGCCGGGTGTCGAATCGATCGCCGGATGGCCGGGCTCGACCTCGAAGGCGACGGTCAGCGCCGGATCCTGGCGGGGCCGGGTGGCGTCGTCGAGTCGGATCTCGAAGTTGGACAGGGGAGTCTCCGCACCCCAGGAGTACGGCATCACCCGGTAGGCCTCGTAGACGAGGCCCTTCTCATGGAGCTGGCTGAAGGCCCAGATCACCGACTCCATGTAGTCGAGATCCATGGTCTTGTAGTCGTCGGAGAAGTCCACCCAACGGGCCTGGCGGGTCACGTAGCGCTCCCACTCTGCGGTGTAGCGCATCACCGAGGAGCGGCACTGCGCGTTGAAGCGCTCGATGCCGTAGTCGGTGATCCCGATCCGCCCCGACACGCCGAGCTCCTGTTCGACGGCCATCTCGGCGGGCAGACCGTGGCAGTCCCAGCCGAAGCGGCGCTCCACCCGGTGGCCCCGCATGGTCTGGTAGCGGGGCACGACGTCTTTGACGTAGCCGGTCAGCAGGTGGCCGTAGTGCGGCAGCCCGTTCGCGAACGGCGGGCCGTCGTAGAACACGAACTCGTCGTCGGCGCAGCGCTGTTCCACGGAGCGCTCGAAGGTCTTCTGGGTCTCCCAGCGGTCCAACAGTCGTCGTTCGATCTCCGGGAAGTCGGCCCTCGTGGGAACGTTCGGGTACGGGTTCTCGCTTCGTTCTGGGTTTGCTTCAGGAGACATCTGGACCTGCCGGGGTGAGATCTCCAAGGGTAGTTGTCGATGGTGTGTCCCCGGAACCGCATATGGTCCGCGCTGTGCTTCAGAGGGCTTCGAGCCGCAGCCCCGTGAATCTGGTGAAACCCTGATCGGCGGTCACGAAGGTCGCCCCGGACTCGATCGCAATCGTTGCCAGGTAGGCATCCGGTATCGAGTTCCCGCGTAGCTCCATGTCGGTGGCGAGCTCGGCGAGGATTCTCCAGTGCCGCGGTGAGGGGTTCGTCAGCGAGACCGTCGGCGAAGCCAGCAGCGCATTGAGGAACTCCACGGCGACCGAGGTCGGTGTCGGTTCACGGAACACCCTCGGGTGCGTGACGACTCGGAGGAATCCCGATGCTGCCACGCCCGGGATCGCCAAGGGCTCGGGTCCCCGCCTTCCATGACACCGCTGCCCCCGAAGACCGGCAAGTCGGGAGCTCGGCGGGTCGTTGCTGATGAGCACGGCCGAGTGCTTCGCAGCAGGTTTGTGGCCACATCACGCATGACGCATCACGCATCAGAGGACGACGGGGCCGCGAGGTACCACGTCTCGACCAGTTCATGGTCGCTGGTGGATCGTCGTCTGCATCGGCGTCACTCGGCTGTGTTGGAATGGTGGGCGATGGACCACGAGGACCTGGTGCACCTGCGCAACCATCACGCCGCCTGGCGTCTGCTGTGTGCCGACAACGCACCGCTGGTGCTCGCGTTCCTCTCGCGCGCCTACATCGACGCCAACGCCGACAGCATCGCCTCTCCCGAGTTGGAGGCGAAGCTCGACGACGAGCTGTACGCGCTGCGCGCCTCGATGGGCGACGACGCCTACCCGCGCTCACCGTGCCAGTACCTCGACGACTGGACCGAACGCACCTGGCTGCGCAAGCACTACATATCGGGTTCCGACGACGCCCACTACTCGCTGTCTCCGGCGGTGGAGAAAGCGGCCGCATGGGTGCGCGACCTGCCGCGACGTGAGTTCATCGGCACCGAGTCCCGCCTCAGGGTGGTTTTCGAGCTGCTCCGCCAGATGGTCCACGGAACCGAATCCGATCCGCAGTCGCGCCTAGACGAGCTCCACCATCGTCGTGGCGAGATCGACGCCGAGATCGCACGCGTGGAGCGCGGTGAGTTCGAGATGTTGGACCCGGTCGAGTTGCGCGACCGCTATCAGCAGGCTTCACGCACGGCGCGCGAGCTGCTCGCGGATTTCCGGGAGGTCGAGGAGAACTTCCGCCGGCTCGACCGGACCCTGCGCGAGCGCATCGCGGGCTGGGAGGGCTCCAAGGGCGAGCTGCTCGAGGAGATCCTGGGCCACCGGGCGGGCATCGCGGAGTCCGACCAGGGGCGCAGCTTCAGGGCGTTCTACGACTTCCTGCTCTCCGCTGCACGGCGCGAGGAGCTGACCGAGCTGCTGGCCAGGGTGCAGGAGCTCGGCATCGAGGGTGGGGCCGACCGCCGACTGGAGCGCATCCACTTCGACTGGATCGACGCCTCCGAACGCACCCAGGCGACCGTGCGGCTCCTCTCGGAACAACTCCGCCGATTTCTCGACGACAAGGTCTGGCTCGAGAACCGGCGCGTGTTCGACCTGTTGCGCTCGATCGAGGCGAAGGCCCGCCGGTTGCGCGACACGCCGCGTCCCACCCTGCGCGCCGAGATCGAATCGCCGAAGGTTCCCATCGTGTTGCCAACCGAACGCCCCCTCTACCGCCGCAAGCGCCCCGAACCGCTCGACAGCGCGGCGGTGGCCCAGGGCAGCGGCGAGTTCGATTCCGAAGCGCTCACCGATCAGGTCGTGGTCGACCGTGAGATGCTCGCCGGGCGGGTGCTCGCCACCCTCGGGCCTCGTTCGCAGGTGGGCCTCGAGGAGGTGATCGACGCGGAGCCACTCGAGGTCGGCCTCGCTGAGCTCATCGGCTACCTGTCGCTGCGCGAACCCGCGTTCGACGTGGTCTTCGACGACGACCGCCGCTTCGAGGTGCGCTGGACGCCCGAGGACCGCCGCGGCGAGATCGAACGCGTCGCGAGCGGCCCGCAGGTGCTGTTCGCGAGGGAATCCACCGAGAACGCCGTGTTCACCGACGATGTGAGCGCCGATCATGTCGATGTCGACCACGTGGGTACCGATCATGGGTGACGATCATGGGTGAGCAGGCGGCCACGAGTGACCCCGAAGCGCTGCAGTCGGACGCGGGGTCCGAGCCTCCTGCGCTGTCGGTCGTGCTGGTGGCGCTCTACAAGGGGCCCGTCTACCGCGACGCTCACCCGCAGCTGTGGGAGTCGCTGCTCGACGAGCGCGCCGCGGTGGAGGACCACGTGGCGGTGATCGGGCTCCAACTGCAGATCGACGAGAACGAGGGCTACGCGTTCCTGCGGAGCCGACCCCTTGGTGAGACGGAAGCCCAGATACCGCGCCTGATGCCCCGGCACTCGCTGTCGTTCCACCTCAGCCTGCTGCTGGCGCTGCTCCGCGGCCGGCTCGCCGAGTTCGACGCCACGAGCACCGATACCCAGCTGGTGTTGACCACCGAGCAGATGACCGAGATGCTGCGGGTGTTCATGCCGGATTCGAGCAACGAAACCCGTTTGTTCGCGAACGTCGAGGCGCAGATCAACAAGGCGGCCGAGCTCGGGTTCCTGCGACGCCTGCGCGGCACCGACGACACCTACGAGGTGCGCCGGATCCTGCGTGCGTATGTGGACGGCCAGTGGCTGGCCGACTTCGACGAACGCCTCGACGAGTACCTGGCCGACCTCGGTGGGGAACCGGTCGCCGGCGCTGCCGGCGATCACACCGAAAGCGAGAGCGCCGAGGAACGCGATGGTTGACTCGACGCTGTTCGACGTGGCGGATGTGACCGGCGGTGACGGCGCCGTGCCCACCGGCTGGCGCCTGGAGCGCTTCGAAGTGCTCAACTGGGGCACCTTCGATGGGGTCGTCTGGTGCTTCGAGGTGGGCGGTCGCAACGCGCTGCTCACCGGCGACATCGGATCCGGCAAGTCCACCCTCGTCGATGCGCTCACGACGTTGCTGTTGCCGTCGAAGGATATCGACTACAACAAGGCCGCCGGAGCGGAGCGGCGTGAACGGGATCTTCGGTCCTACGTGCTCGGTCACCACCGCCTCGAACGCAACGAGGAGACCGGGATCACCCGTCCGGTCGCCCTGCGGGGCACCTCCAGCTACTCGGTGCTGCTCGCGGTGTTCGCCAACGCGCTCGACGGCGCGCAGGTCACCCTGGCCGTGGTATTCCGCGCAGAGGACCTGACCACCGGGCAACCGAAGCGCTTCTACGTGTTGGCGGGCCGAGAGCTCGCGGTCGCCCGGGACTTCGTCGACTTCGGCGATGATCTCACCGGGTTGCGTCGCAAGCTCAAGGCCGCGGGCGCGCAGGTCTTCGACACGTTCCCCGATTACGGCCGGGAGTACCGGCGGCGTCTCGGAATCCCATCGGAGCAGGCGATGACGCTGTTCCACCGCACCGTGTCGATGAAGGCGGTCGACAACCTGAACGACTTCGTGCGCCGCTACATGCTCGAACCCTTCGACACCGAGGAGCGCATCGAGGCCCTGATAGCCCACTACGACAACCTCACCCGTGCACACGACGCGGTGGTGCGGGCCCGGCTCCAACTCGAGATGCTGACGCCGCTGGTCGAACTGCTCGACGACACCGACGGGCTCACCGCCGAGATCGAACGGATCGACCGGGCGCACCGCGCCACGCCGTACTGGTTCGCGCAGAGCACTGCCACGCTGCTCGAAGACCGCCTGGCCCGCCTCGATGCCGACCTGGCGACCGTTGCAGGGGAGCTGCGCACAGCGGATGCCACCCTCGCCCGCCTGCGCGAGGACGAGAGCGCCCTGCACGTGCGCATGGCCGGAGCGGGAGGCGACCGCCTGGGAGAGATCGAACGTCTCGTGGCGCGTGCACACAGCGACGAGGCCGAGCGTCGACGGCGGCACACCGCGTTCTCCGGCGTCCTCAGCGCGGCTGGCCTCGAACCGGTCGATACACCCGAGCAGTTCCACTCGGTCACAGCCGCCGCCGAATCGAAGCGCGCCGAGCTCGATGAGCGCTGGGCGGGCCTCGACGCGGGCATCAGCGATGCGCGCCACGACCTGCGCTCAACCGAGGAGGAGTCGGCAACCCTGAACGCCGAGTTGCAGAGCCTGCGCTCGCGGCGCACCAACATGCCCGCCGCCAGCCTCGAGATCCGAGGCGACATCTGCGGCGACCTCGGCATCGACGAGAGCGACCTCGCGTTCGCCGGTGAGCTGATCGACCTGAGCGAGGACGCTCCGCAGTGGCGGGGTGCCGCCGAGCGGGTGCTGCGCGGCTTCGCGCTGTCGTTGCTCGTACCCGAGGAGCACTACTTCGCAGTCGCCCGCTGGATCGACCAGCACCACCTGGGGGCGAGGCTCGTGTACTTCAGGGTTCCCGAGGCGGCACCGGTGCCGAGGCCACCTGAACGGGTCGACTCCACGATGCTGCTCCTCGACGTGCTGACGTTGCGTGACGACACGCGCTTCGCCGCGTGGTTGCAAGCAGAGCTCGCCAAGCGTGCGGACCACGCCTGTGTTCGCTCCACCAGCGAGTTCCGCGACCACCGCAGGGCGGTCACGGTGAACGGCCAGATCAAGGACCGCGCCCGTCACGAGAAGGACGACCGGCGACGCATCGACGATCCGGCCGCCTATCTGCTCGGCTGGTCGAACGAAGCCAAGATCGAGGCGCTGGTGGCCCAGGGCTCACGCCTGGCGGAGACCACGACAGCTCTGCGGGCGCAGGTCGGGGAGCTGGAGGCAGAGCGCGACGCCACCGGCCAGATGCGTTCGCGGTTGATGGCGCTCGAGCAGTACCAGAGCTGGGACGACCTCGACTGGCGGTCCCCGGTGCGCGAGATCGCTCGTCTCGAGAAGGAAGCGGCCCACATCCGCGCTTCGTCGGGCGAGCTTCGCACCCTGGGTGACCAACTCGACGAGGTTCGTTCGGAGACAGCCGCTACCGAGCACCTGCGGGACGAACTGCTCGGCAGACGTGCCACCCTCGCTGAGCACCGCGAGGTCGCGCAGCGACAACTCGATCTGCGACGCGGATTGCTCGGCGACGTGGGTGCGTTCGACGAGGCGCGACCCCACTTCGATCAGATCGATGCGGCGCTGGGCGAACTGGGGCGCTCCAACGACGACCCCGGTGCCGCGGATGAGCTCGAAGCGAGCGTCCGGGAGCACCTCATGGCGCGTCGCCAGCGCTGCAGCGAACGGCACTCCTCCCTGGGGCGCAGGGTGGTCGCGCAGATGGGTTCGTTCCGCAACGCCTACCCGGCGGAGGTCGACGAGCTCGACGACTCACTCGAGAGCGGCCCCGAGTACCGCCGGCTCGAGGCGCGCATCGCAACCGACGACCTACCACGCTTCGAAGCCGATTTCAAGGAGTCGCTGAACGAGAACACGATCCGTGAGATCGCGACCCTCTCCGCGCAGCTCGAAGCCCAGGAGAACGACATCCGTGAACGTGTCGGGGTGATCAACGACTCGCTGGCAGGCATCGACTACAGCGAGGGTCGCTACATCCACCTGGTGCCCGAACGCACACCCAACGCCGAGGTCAAGCAGTTCAGAGCCGACCTTCGGGCGTGCACCGACAACGTGCTGGGAGACGATGCGGGCGCCTATTCCGAGGAGCGCTTCCTGCAGGTGCGCGCGCTGGTCGAGCGCTTCAAGGGTCGCGAGGGGTACGTGGATGCCGACAGGCGCTGGACCCGCCGCGTCACCGATGTGCGCCAGTGGTTCGTGTTCTCGGCTTCGGAGAGGTGGCGCTCCGACGACCGCGAGTTCGAGCACTACGCGGACACCGGCGGCAAGTCGGGGGGCCAGAAGGAGAAGCTCGCATATACGGTGCTCGCGGCGTCGCTCGCCTACCAGTACCGTCTCGGCGGGCCCGACCAAGGTTCGCGGGAGTTCCGTTTCGTGGTCATCGACGAGGCGTTCGGGCGGGGATCGGACGACTCCACGCGATACGCGCTCAACCTGTTCGATCGCCTCGGCCTGCAACTACTGATCGTCACGCCGTTGCAGAAGATCCACGTGATCGAACCGCATGTCTCGGCGGTCGGTTTCGTCGACAACCCGGCGGGCAACAACTCGCGGCTCAAGTGCCTGACGATCGAGGAGTACCGGGCTCAACGCAGCCGCACCGCCGCGCGCACGCGGGCGACACCGACCGACCACGCCCCGATGCGCAGCGGAGCGGGCCCGAGTGCCGGCGCGTAACGAGGCCGGCCGGCCGGGCTGGTCGAGCGTGGCGGAGCTCGTGGCGAAGCTCCGCAAGCGTTGGGACACCGGCTCGTACCTGCGGGCAAATGCGTGGGGTGAGCCGTTCGAGCCGGTGCGACTCAAGGTCCACGGCCCCTCCGCGGCAGAGATCCTGGGCGACATCGACGCTGCCCGGCGGTGGTCGACCACAATCGAGGCGGATGTGGCACGCCACGGAGGCGCGCTGCGAATAGAGCACAGGTCGGTCAAGGGCCGCGGTCTCGGTGCCAACGAGGTGCCGTCGCATCTGGTCGTGGACACCTTCGGGGAGCTGTGCACACTGCTCGACACCCACGCGGAGGTGTCCCGGCTCGACGGCGTGATCTCCCACACCGAACGCAACCTGCCCCGCCTCGGCGAATGGGTGCGTGCCCACCCCCAGGTTGCCATCGAACACAGCGGCCAGTGGGCCGAGCTCCTCGCAGTGGTCGACTGGATCGCCACCAACGACACCTCGCCGCACTACCTGCGCGAGCTCGACCTCGAAGGCGTGGACACCAAGTTCGTGGAGCGCCACCGCAAGATCCTCGGCCGGCTGCTCACCGAGGTGCTGCCGCCCGAACGCGTCGATGCATCGGCCGGCCAGTTCGACCGGCGCTACGGGTTCCGGACCAAACCACGGCTGGTGCGCATGCGTCCGCTCGACCCGGGCGTCGGGCTCTGGGGATTGCCGCCTCTGGGAGAGCTGGCGTTGCGAACCGACGAAGTCGCAGCACTGAGCGCGCCCGCGCGGCGGGTGTTCGTGATCGAGAACGAGGTCACCTATCTGGCGTTCCCCCCGGTGCGCGATTCGATCGCGATCTTCGGAGAGGGCCGTGCCGCGTCCACGCTCGAGGGCATCGGGTGGCTGGCACGATGTGACCTCGTCTACTGGGGCGACATCGATACCCATGGATTCGCGATCCTCGACCGGTTCCGTTCGGTGTTCCCGCACGTCCACTCGATGTTGATGAACCGCGCGACCCTGCTCGATCACCGCCGGTGCTGGGTCACCGAGGACGCCCAGGCACCCGGACCGCTGTGTCACCTGAGCGAACAGGAGTCGTCGCTCTTCGAGGACCTCCAGGCGGGAACCTACGGGCCACAGGTCCGCCTCGAACAGGAGCGGATCAGCTTCTCGGCGTTGCGTGGGCACCTCGACGCCGCCCACGCCGCCCGGCGTCCTCACCGCCAGGTCTACCTCGGGTGACTCCAACAGGTTGTGCCCGGTCTGGTTCATCTCCTCGCCGACCACGTCTCCGAACGCGTGCGACATGGGGGTCCCAGGTCGCGGCCACCAGGATCGGTGCGGGCATCGCGCCCGGCGCCATCCACGGGTCGCCGGGGCACAGATCAGGGTTCCGGAACTCCGACAGGGCGGTGGTGGTCGGCCCCGGCGTGGTGGATGAGCTCTGCCCGCTCGAGGACTCCCCGCCTGTGAAGCTCGCGAGGAGTGTCACAAGGGCCAGGATGAGGGTGACCGCGGGCCGCGGAGGCCGGTGCGCACGGGGCGGCTCATTCGAGGACGATATCCCAGCGGTCGAGGCAGTTGCCGCAGCGGTAGGCCACGACGTCGCCGGCCCGGAAGGGCACC
>CAYVYG010000084.1:0-10349 GCA_964454385.1 uncultured Microthrixaceae bacterium | reverse complement strand
GGGATCCGCTCGGCTACCTATGCGCACCTCCTCGACCGCGCACCCGCGGAGGCCGTGCGGCGCACCCTCAGGGGCATGCTCCCCAAGAACCGCCTCGGTCGTCGGATGGCCACCAAGTTGAAGGTCTACGCAGGGCCCGACCATCCCCACGCCGCGCAGAAGCCCGAACCACTCGAGATCCCCGGGGCACGGGCCAGGACCTGAGGCTCCCCGAGACGTCCGGGCAGCACCCGGGCGCGGACACCACCGCACACGGACACCACCGCACACGGACACCACCGCACACGAACCGCCGACCGGAGAACACCGACGATGCCCGAACCACTCACCCAGACAACCGGACGCCGCAAGCGGGCGGTGGCACGCGTGCGGATCCGCCCCGGCTCCGGCGCCATCACCGTCAACGGCCGGGACGTGGAGTCGTTCTTCCCCAACGCCACCCACCGCATGATCCTGAGCGAGCCCCTGCGCGTCACCGAGACCGACAAGGTCTACGACGTGGACGTGACCCTGCACGGTGGCGGCACCAGCGGCCAGGCGGGCGCGGTGCGCATGGGAATCGCCCGCAGCCTCGTCGAGGTCGATCCCGAGCTGCGGACCACCCTCAAGCAGGCCGGGTTCCTTACCCGTGACGCCCGCGAGAAGGAGTCCAAGAAGTACGGGCTCAAGAAGGCGCGCAAGGCGCCCCAGTACTCCAAACGCTGATCGCCTTGCAGGTCCGCTTCGGAACCGACGGTGTCCGCGGCGTCGCGAACACCGAGGTCACAGCCGAGGTCGCACTCGAGATCGGGCGTGCGGTCGCACAGGTCCTGGGCGTCGAGACCGTGGTGACCGGGCGCGACACCCGTCGCTCGTCGTCGATGCTCGAAGCGGCTGCGCTCGCCGGTGTGGCGTCCCGCGGGGCCCACGGCTGTTCCCTCGGCGTGGTGCCGACCCCTGCGGTCGCACATGTGTGCGCGTCGGAACCCGACACGGCCGGGGTGATGGTCTCGGCTTCGCACAACCCCTTCGCCGACAACGGACTGAAGGTGTTCGCTCCGGGCGGCCACAAGCTCACCGACGAACAGCAGCGCTCCATAGAGACCTGCCTCGTCGAGGCATCCGGAGGCGGATCGGGAGGCCCGGGAGACGCCGGTGGGCCCGACCCGGTGCCGACCGGCCGTGCGGTAGGCAGGTTCGACCCGGTGCCGACCGGCCGTGCGGTCGGCACTGTCACGAGGCTCCAGGAGCCACTCGCCGGGTACGAGGAATCGCTTCACCGGGCCATCGGGCACCGGTCCCTGGAGGGGATCTCGCTGGTGCTCGACTGTGCGAACGGCTCGAACTCGCTCGTGGCGCCCAGGGTGCTGCGAGAGAGGGGGGTGTCCCTCGAGGTCATGGCCGACCATCCCGACGGGGTGAACATCAACGACGGATGCGGTTCGAACCACCCCGAAGCCCTCGCAGTGGCTGTCACCGGGCGCGCCGCGGCGCTCGGCATAGCGTTCGACGGCGATGCCGACCGGGTTGTGGCGGTCGACGACACGGGGAGGGTGATCGACGGCGATCAGATCATGGCGATGTGCGCCATCGACCTCCACAGCCGGGGCCTGCTCGCCCACGACACGGTGGTGGTCACCGTGATGACGAACCTGGGTTTCCGGCGCGCGATGGCTGCCGACGGCATCGCGGTGGTCGAGACTCCCGTGGGTGACCGCCACGTGCTCGCCGCATTGCGCTCGGGTGGGTTCAGCCTCGGTGGCGAGCAATCGGGCCACATCGTGTTCACCGACCACAGCACCACCGGTGACGGGCTGCTGAGCGCGCTGATGGTGCTGGATCTCATCTCACGAACTGGCCGGAGCCTCGCGGAGCTCGCCGACGATGCGATGACCCGACTCCCGCAGGTTCTGGTCAACGTTGAGTTGAGCGCGCCGATGCCTGATGCCACCGATCGCATGGCCGTCCAGATCCGTGACGCGGAGGCCGCACTCGGATCCTCGGGGCGCATCGTGGTGCGTCCCTCGGGAACCGAACCCATGGTGCGGGTGATGGTGGAGGCCGAGTCGCACGACGAGGCCCGCTCGGTCGCCGAAGGGCTGGCCTCGGCGGTCTCCGCCACGGCCGCTCCCGGTGCACCGTTGTAGAATCGCGATGTCATCCAGCGCACCCTGGGGTGCGTGTCCGAGTAGGCGACGCCGAGCGGCGTCGACCGTCGCCGACCCACAGAGAGGGCGAGATACCTGATGTGCGGCATCATCGCAATCGTCAGAGGGCGCGACCACGGTGCTCCGGCCGACCTGGCGGCACTGCTCGGTGCGCTGGTGGCACTCGAGGGTCGCCTGGAGATCGATCCCGCCACCTGGCCCGGTCGGATCGACGACGTGGCAGCCGAGCTCGAGGACATCGACCGCTCGCTCAGAGGCGTGCCCGGGGCCACGGCGTTGCTCGCGAACCCGCAGGGCGCCCACTCGGTGGCCGAGGCCTGTGTGCGCCTCACGGATCTCGTCGGTGCCGCCGAGGCGTATCTGGATGATCCCTCCCACGGCGTGGAACCGGGGCGTCTCGAGCCGACCAACGCAGCCTTGCTGCGCTGCAAGGACGCCCTGTGGTCGATCAGCCGGGACCGGTTGCGCGCCGCGGACGGGATATCCAAGCTCTCGCCGGCGGTTCCCGGACCCGATGGCACCGCAGTTCTGTTGAGCCTCCACCAGGCGCTCTCAGCGCTCGACCGCCTGGAGGTGCGGGGTCGTGACAGCGCCGGGGTCGAGGTGCAACTGACCGGCCACGGACTCGATCCGGCCGATCCGGTGATAGCGGACGCTCTGGCGCGGCGGACAGAGGTGACATTCACCAGCGGTGCGGTCCGCCTCGTGGACGGTGTGCTGGTCATCGTCTACAAGGCCGCCGCCGAGATCGGCGAGCTGGGCGACAACACCGCGGCGCTGCGCGACGCGATCCGGGGAGACGACCTGTTGCACGCGGCGCTGCGCACCGAAGGGGTAACCGGAGTCGTGCTCGGCCACACCCGTTGGGCGTCGATCGGGATCATCTCCGAACCCAACGCGCACCCGCAGTCCTCCGACGAGGTGCCGGAGGGCGACGGCTCTGTCGCTGACGGCCCTCTCGCCGACGGCCCGGCCGGCGATCCCGGTGGCGCTGAGCCCCTCGGCGCTGATCCCCTCGGCGCTGATCCTCTCGGCGGGAGCCACTTCGCCACCGCGGTGCTCAACGGCGATGTCGACAACTACGCGCAGCTGGCGGCCACGGACGGCCTGGTCCCTCCCTCGGAGGTGACCTGCGACGCGAAGGTCATCCCGGTCCTGTGGAGTCGTGCGACGCGCCGCGGCAACGGCCGGTCCTTCGAGGCGTTCCGCGAGACCGTGGCGCGCATGGAGGGCTCCGTGGCGATCGCCGCTACCTCCTCCGCGGAACCGGGCGAGGTGGTTCTCGCGCTGCGCGGCTCGGGCCAGGCGCTGTACGTCGGGGTGGCCGACGACGCGTTCATCGTCGCGAGCGAGCCCTACGGGGTGGTGGAGGAGACCGACCGCTACCTGCGCATGGACGGCGAGACCCCGTCGGATCCGGCCAACCCGGCGGGCAGCCGCGGGCAGGTCGTGTCGGTTCGTACCGACGCGGTCGGTGACCCTGCGGCGATCACCCGGCTCTCCTATGACGGCACCGAGCTGGCGGTGACCGACGCAGATCTCACCACCGCCGAGATCACCACCCGCGACATCGACCGGGGCGACTTCCCGCACTTCCTGTTGAAGGAGGTGACCGACGCGCCCCACTCCTTCCGCACGACACTGCGGGGCCGCCTCGTCGAGAACGACGGTGTGTTCGATGTGACGATCCCCGAGGGGTCGCTCCCCGCCGAGGTGTTGGCGCGGTTGTCCGATGGGACGGTCAGCCGGGTGATCGTGATCGGACAGGGCACCGCGGCGGTGGCTGGACAGAGCCTGGCCGGGTTCCTCGCGGAGCTGGCCGTGGACACCGGCGTGAGGGTCGAGGCGATGCCCGCGACCGAGTTGTCGGGCTTCGGGCTGCGGTCCGACATGGCCGACACCCTGGTGGTCGCGATCAGCCAGTCGGGCACGACCACCGACACGAACCGCACCGTCGATCTGGTGCGGGCGCGGGGCGCGAAGGTGATCGCGATCGTCAACCGCCGCGGCAGCGACCTGACCGACAAGGCCGACGGGGTGCTCTACACCGCGGACGGCCGTGACGTCGAGATGAGCGTCGCCTCCACCAAGGCCTTCTACTCGCAGGTCGCTGCCGGCATGCTGTTGGCCTACGGGATCGCAGCGGCCGTACCCGGTGGAAGGGGCCCCGATGAGCCGGCTGAACAGCAGGTGCTGGGCGCGATCGCGGCGCTGCCCGCACAGATGGAGGAGGTGTTGTCCACTCGGGACGGGATCGCCCGGGCAGCAGCAGCCCACGCGCCGTCGAGGCGGTACTGGGCGCTGGTCGGCAACGGTGTGAACGCCATCGCGGCGAGGGAGTTGCGGATCAAGCTCTCCGAGCTCTGCTACAAGTCGATCGCGTGTGATGTGACCGAGGACAAGAAGCACATCGACCTCTCGGCGGAGCCGATGATCCTGGTGTGCGCAGCGGGCCTGACGGGGTCGACCGCGGACGACGTTGCCAAGGAGGTTGCGATCTTCTCGGCTCACAAGGCGGCCCCGATCGTGGTCGCATCGCGCGGTGCGAGGGACTTCGACGCAGCGCTCGCGATCCTGGAGGTCCCCGACACGCACCCGAGACTGGGCTTCGTGCTGGCGACCATGGTCGGCCACCTCTTCGGCTACGAGGCCGCGCTCGCGATCGATGCCCAGGCCGCGCCCCTGCGGACCGCCCGCTCGGCGATCGACGAGGCCGTCGCCGAGGTAGACCTGTCCACCGACGGACATCCCCTCGACGGCGCCGCGCTGTTGGCCCAGATCTCCGAGGCGCTCACCGAATCAGCAGGGGACTGGTCGCGCCGCCTTGTCCGGGGCGCGTACAACGGCGCGCTCGAGGCGACGACCGCGGTGCGCCTCGCGAGCTTGTTCCGCTACGCCACCGGGTTGGTGCCACTTGACGGCTACCAGGTCGAGTTCGGCCACTCCGGCACCCCGGGTGTGGTCCTCGACGATCTCTCCGAGGCGCTCGGATCCGCGATCGACGAGCTCACCCGGCCGGTCGACGCGATCAAGCACCAAGCCAAGACCGTCACGGTTGGCATCAGCCGCAGCGACGAGTCGTTGCTGGCGGTCCCGTTGGTCGAGGCGACCCTGAACGCCGGTGCTCCCCGCGAGGCACTTCCCTACGCCACGCTGCGCACCCTCGCCGAGCTGGACCCGGCGGTCACCGAGGTGACCGGTCACACCCGCTACCGCCTCGACGGTGGGGACCACCTCGCCACCGCGACCCTCGATGTCGTCGACTCGGGCGGGATGGCCACCGGGCTGCGCTCACGCACCGTGGACGATCCGCGGCTGCGGGGCACCAAAGCTCTGGTCGCGCGCGAACAGGAGCTGATGGTGGCCGCGGGGCGCAGCGACGGCCGCCAGGTGGTCATCATCCCCGAGGTCGCCAGCCGCATACCCGTGGGACTGACCCTGTTGCACGTGGAGCTAGCCGACCACCTTCCCCCTGCAACCGCCCGTTCGGTCCTGCAGGGCTACCGCCGGCGCTACCAGGCTCTGCGCGACGCGGTCACCGAGACCGAGGACGAGCTCGACGAGGAGGTCCTGGGGTCCCAGACGATGCTCGACCTGCTCACGGTGCCGATCCTCGACCTCGCGGACCGCTGGCGTGTCTGACCTCCTTTCGACCACGGCTTCTGGTCGCTCAGAGCTCGTGCTCGTTCAGGGACTTGGGTTCGAGCGAGGGTGTCTGTCGACCACGGAGTCCGTCTGAAAGTGGGATCGGATGACCGTGATGGTGGGGGCGAGGTCGTCGGGGTCGGGATCGACCTCTGTTCGGTCCCGCGGATGCGAACCGCACTCGAGCGCACGCCCGGGCTCGCTCAGCGTCTGTTCTGTGAGCAGGAACGACATGCTCTCGAACAGGCCCGTGCGACGGACGGCGGGCCAGCTGCCGGTGCTGTCGCTGCCAGGTTGTTCGCTACGAAGGAAGCGGTGATGAAGTCGCTCGGGGTCGGGTTCGACTCGGTCGCGTTCGGATCGATCGAGGTCGACCTCGACGGGCCCTCGGTCCGACTCGCTGATCCTGGTCCACGGCCCCATCCGGAAGCGGCAGCGGAGGTCGCGCGTTTCGAGGTCGACCTGGGGGTGCTCCCGGGACCGGACGGCGAGGTGGCCATCGCCGAGGTGGTGGCGTTGCGGTGAAGGTGCTGGTTGCCGGCGCGACCGGCTACGTGGGACGCAGGCTCGTTCCCGAGTTGCTTGCTGCGGGCCACGAGGTGCGGTGCATGGCGAGACACCCCGAGGACCTCTCCTCGCAGGACTGGGTGGATGACGTCGAGATCGTCGCTGCGGATGTGACCCGGCCCGCGACCCTCCCCGATGCTCTCGAGGGCACCGGTGCCGCGTACTACCTGATCCACTCGATCGGTGCGGGAGACGACTGGCGCGAACGCGACCGCCGGGCGGCGGCCGGGTTCCGCGATGCAGCGGAGGCAGCGAGCACCGGCCAGATCGTGTTCCTGGGGGGCCTCGGCGACGAGGAAGCGGGTGAGCTCTCGCCGCACCTCGCGAGCCGTCACGAGGTGGGTGCCACACTCGCGCAGAGCGAGGTCCCTGTCACCGAGCTGCGAGCTGCGGTGGTGATCGGATCGGGTTCCGCGAGCTTCGAGATGCTGCGCAACCTCACCGAGGTGCTGCCGGCGATGGTCTGCCCGCGCTGGGTCGACACCCGTTGTCAGCCGATCGGCATCCGCGACCTGTTGGTGTACCTGGTCGCGGTGCTCGGCCATCGCGACGCGATGGGCCGGGTCGTGGAGGTGGGTGGAGCCGATGTGGTCACCTACCGCGAGATGATGGAGCAGTACGCGGAGGTGGCCGGGCTGCCGCGCCGGTTGGTCGTCACCGTGCCGGTGCTCTCGCCGAGGCTGTCCTCGCTGTGGATCGGGCTGGTCACACCCTTGCCGCCGGGCCTCGCCCGCCCGCTGGTCGACAGCCTCGTCAACGAGGTGGTCGTGACCGACGACCTGGCATCGAGGATCGTGGACCACCGACCGATGACCTACCGTCGGGCGCTCGAGCTCGCGCTGCGACGCGTCGCCGATCTCGATGTCGTCGGTTCGTGGTCCGACGCCCGCTCGTCGAGTCCGGATCCCGCTCAGCCCATGTCGAGCGATCCGGATTGGGCCGGCGGCACGATGCTCGAGGACCACCAGGTAGCCGACAGCGAAGCGGCACCGGAGGACCTGTTCGCCGAGATCGAGGGCATAGGTGGCGACCGCGGCTGGCCGGTGGCCGACGGGTTGTGGCGCATCCGGGGATGGCTCGACCAGGCGGTGGGTGGCATCGGTCTCCGCCGGGGTCGCAGGAACCCCGACCACCTGCGCGTCGGAGACGCACTCGACTTCTGGCGGGTGGAGGAGCTGGAGCGGCCCCGGTTGCTGCGGCTGCGCGCCGAGATGCGCCTCCCGGGTGAGGCGTGGCTGGAGTGGCGCGTGGAACCCCTCGATGGTGGATCGCGGCTGCGTCAGCGCGCGCGGTTCCACCCCCGGGGTCTGTGGGGACGGGTCTACTGGTACACCCTGTTGCCGTTCCACCACTTCGTGTTCGCTCCGACCGCGCGTTCGATCGCCGGCTCTGCGGCGCAGCGATCGCTCCCGGAGCGCTGATCCGGGCGTCCGCCGGTTGCGTATCCTGGGTCCGTGATCCCCGTCGTCACACCCGAGGAGATGTCCGCCATCGACGCGGAGGCCTCCGAGCCCACCGACGTCCTGATAGGCCGTGCGGCGACAGCGGTCGCGCGCGAGGCGATCAGCATGATGGGAGGCACCTACGGGCGACGGGTCACCGTGCTCGCCGGAAAGGGCAACAACGGCAACGACGGGCGGGTCGCGGCCGGGATGCTGAGGACACGGGGGGTGCGGACCCGCATGGTGGAGGTGGCCGACGTCGGGGCCCACAGCGCAGGGCTGCCCGGCTGTGACCTGCTGATCGATGCCGCGTTCGGAACCGGCTTCAGCGGCACCTGGGATCCGCCTCCGGCGGGATCGGCCCCCGTGCTCGCGGTCGACATCCCCTCGGGGGTCGACGGCCTCAGCGGTGAGGCATGCGGTTCGCCCTGGCCGGCGCTCGCCACGGTCACCTTCGCCGCCCACAAGCCGGGGCTCCTGCAGGGGGATGGACCGGCGCTCGCGGGGCGGGTGGTGCTGGCCGACATCGGTCTCGACGTGAGCCGCGCCCGCGCTCATCTGGTCGAGGACGCCGATGTGGCCACATGGATCCCCGGGCGCGCTCACGGCGACCACAAGTGGGACCACGCGGTGTGGGTCGTCGCCGGCTCGCCGGGCATGGAGGGTGCGGGCTGGCTCGCCGCACGTGCCGCGATGCGTGCAGGGGCGGGGTACGTGCGTTCGTCGAGCCCCGGGCTGCAGCGACCCGAGAGCCCGCTCGAGGCGGTGGGTATGGCGCTTCCCGCCAGCGGCTGGGGAGCCGAGGTGGCCGAGGGGGCACCGCGTTTCGGAGCGGTGGTTGCAGGGCCGGGCCTCGGCCGCTCGCCGGAGGTGCGCGGCGAGATCGAACAGCTCCTCGCGGCCGGGGTCCCGACCGTGTTGGATGCCGATGCGCTGGCTGCGGTCGGTTCCCGGCCACTGGCTGTCACCGCGGACGCCACCGATGGGCCGCGGGTGGTGCTCACCCCCCACGACGGGGAGTTCGAGGCGCTCATGGACCGACCGCCGGGGGTCGACCGCCTGGCTGCTGCACGCGCGGCCGCGGCGCACCACGGTGCAGTGGTGCTGTTGAAGGGGCCCACGACCGTGGTCGCAGAACCCGGTGGTGATGCACTGGTGGTGCGTTCGGGGAGCCCGGCTCTGGCAACCGCGGGAACCGGCGATGTCCTCACCGGGTTGATCGGCGCGCACCTCGCAGCGGGTGCCCGACCGCTGCGGGCAGCGGCGTCAGCGGCTCACCTCCACGGTCGCGCGGCGGACCTGTGCGGTCCCAACGGGCTCGTGGCGGGTGACCTCGCCGAAGTTCTGGGAGAAGCCCGCTCGGTGCTCGGCTCGGCTTGAGTGCGCAGGCGTTGTCGGCATCTGGAGCTGGTTAGCCTGCTGGTGTGTCGCGCCACGCCCGGGTAGCAGTCGACCTCGACGCCGTCTCGCACAACGTCGGCGAGCTCATGGCGTGTGCACCCGGGAGCGACCTGTGCGCGGTGGTCAAGGCCGACGGATACGGACACGGCGCGGCTCCGGTGGCGCGTGCAGCGTTGCATGCCGGAGCGGAGTGGCTCGCGGTAGCTCTGGTCGAAGAAGGCGCAGCACTGCGCGACAGCGGCATCGACGCGCCGATCCTGTTGCTGTCCGAACCTCCTCTCGAGGACTTCGCCGACGCGTTCGACCTGCACCTCACGCCCACCGTCTACCACCGTGACGCGCTCGAGACGGCAGCCCGGGCTGCTCAGGCCAGAGGTGGCAGCAGCACCCGCTGGGCGGTGCACCTCAAACTCGACACCGGAATGCACCGGGTCGGCACGACCTTCGATGAGCTGCGGGACCTCGCCGCGGTGGTCTATGGCTCCGAGACGTTGCTGCTGGGCGGCGTGTTCACCCATCTGGCCACCGCGGATGATCCCGCTCGCCCGGAGACCGCCGAGCAGCTCGAGCGCTTCGACGCGGCGCTGAAGGTTCTGCGCGACGCGGGGATCGACCCGGGCATCGTCCACGCGGCGAACTCCGCTGCGACGATCGCGCATCCTGCCGCCCGCCGCTCCATGGTCCGCTGCGGGATCTCGATCTACGGGATCGCCCCTTCAGAGCGACTCGAACCGGTGCTGGACCTGCGACCCGCCATGTCGGTCACCGCCGAGGTGACCCACATCCTCGAGGTGCCAGCTGGCGAAGGCCTCAGCTACGGGCTCACGCACCGCTTCGATCGCGACACGACCGTGGCGGTCCTCCCGGTCGGATACGCGGACGGCGTGCCGCGCGACTTCGGGGCGCTCGGAGGCGAGGTCCTGATCGCCGGGGAGCGCAGGGCGGTGCGCGGGGTGGTGACCATGGACCAGATGATGGTCGAGCTCGGACCGGTCGGGGGCGCTCGGGAGGACGGCGCCCCCGGTCGGAGCGGTGACACCGCGGTTTCGCGGGGCGACGAGGTGGTGCTCATCGGCGTGTCGGAGGAGCCCGGGGGTGCTCGCCGCGACGAGATCACCGCCTGGGACTGGGCCCGGCTCTCGGCGAC
>CAYVYG010000083.1:0-10352 GCA_964454385.1 uncultured Microthrixaceae bacterium | reverse complement strand
TGAGGGCCCGCTCGGGGTCTGCGCAGTCGGATGCTCCACCCCAACATGGTGGTACAGGACGACAACCCGGCGTGACACAGGCCACGAACCGGGAATTGTCGGATAATTGTCAACCGGGACGCCCCGGTGGCCGAACAATGGGTCATAGCCGACAGGAGAGACCCGATGGCACTGATCCGAGCAACCTGCAGCGACTGCGGAGACGTCGAGCTCCGCTCCCGTGACCTCTCGGTCCGGCGCTGCCGTGACACCGACGCAGCGACGTATCTGTTCAGGTGCCCGTCCTGCGCGATGATCGAGGTGCGCGATGCCGAACCGCACGTCGTGGACGTGTTGCTCGCCGCAGGTGTCAAGAGCACGGACTGGAGCCTTCCCGCCGAGTTGGACGAGCGCCAGGGCGGCGCACCGATCAGTCACGACGACGTGCTCGACTTCCACGACCTGCTCGGCACCAGCGACTGGTTCTCCACGCTCGCTTCGATGACCGATCGCTGAGGCCGGCTCCGCGCGCTACGCGTCGATCCGGGCGCGTCCTCACCGCACTGCCGCCGCGGGTCCCGCGCCGGTGCCCGGGTAGCATTGGATGATGCTTGCGGTTGACCAACCCGGCTTCTTCGGGTTCATCGTCGAGAACATCGGCGGCGGCGAACTGGTGGTCATCGCGTTCCTCGCGTTGTTGGTGCTGGGCCCCGAACGCATCCCCGAGATGGCCCGGGGCGCGGGACGGTTGATCAACAAGGTGCGCACCATGAGCAGCGAGCTCACCGGTGACATGGCCGAGGTGATGAACGACCCGGCGATGCAGCCGATTCGCGAGCTCGGCGAGTTCGCGACCCGGCCCCGCCAGAAGCTCGCCGAGTACGCACTGGAAGCAGAAGCCGAGGAACGCCAACGCCGGATCGAAACCGCTGCCGACGAAGCAGCCGCTGCTGACACGGCTGCCGATCACACAGCTACCCGCGACACAGCTACCGATGCGACGGCCGCCCGGGCAACTGCTGCGCAGGATACAGCTGCCGATCCGGACACTCCTGTCGAGCGGCCGGCCCTCGACGCCGGGGGCACCGACGGAGCCGGCCACGATGGGACGACACCGGAGCCGACCGGGGATGTGGGCTCCGCCGAGGCGCCGGCGGGGTCACCCCCGCTCTCCGAACCAGTCGCCGACTGATCCGCGCCGTGGCTTCGAGGATCCTCAAGGGAGCGGAACGCGATCCCGGCAACATGAGCCTGGGGGATCACCTGCGCGAGCTGCGCAGGAGGCTCCTGATCGCCCTGGCGGCGATCGCGGTCGCCCTGATACCGGCGTGGTTCGCCTATCCCTGGATGGTCGACTTCCTCAACGCTCCGTACTGCTCGGCGCAGCAGTCCCTGGATCCCGAAGCCACCTGCAAGTTCCTCGAGACCAACATCCTCGACCCCTTCGCGTTGCGCCTGCGTGTGGCGGGCTGGGGAGCGGTGATCCTCGCTATGCCGGTTCTGCTCTGGCAGCTCTGGCGTTTCATAGCACCGGGTCTGTACCGCCGGGAGCGGCGCTACGCGTTCGCCTTCGTGACATCGGGCACGGTCCTGTTCGCGCTGGGTGCGGCGATCGCCTACTTCACGCTCACCAAGGCGACCCAGTTCCTGATCGGCATCGCGGGTAGCGACGTCGAGGTACGAGCAGGCATCGGCAACTTCACGCGCCTGGCGCTGTTGATGATGGTCGCGTTCGGGGTTGGTTTCCAGTTCCCCGTGGTGATGGTGACCCTGCAGGGACTGGGCATCATCACACCCCAGAAGCTCGCGTCCTGGCGTCGCCAGGTGATCCTGTTGATCGTGGTCCTCGCAGCGGGCATCACCCCTTCGGGGGACCCCTTCAGCCTGTTCGCGCTCGCGATCCCCATGTACCTGCTCTTCGAGGTGAGCATCCTGTTGGGCCGCATCTCCAACCGGCGCAAGCGCAAGCGGGAGGCGAAGGCGGCCCAACAGGATGCCGGGCGTACGGGCACCGGTGGTTGAGATCGCTGCGGACGGCTCGTTCGACCACGACTTCGCTCTCGACGGGTTCCAGGAGACCGCCCGCGTGGCGGTCTCCGACGGTCACAACGTGTTGGTCGCGGCTCCCACGGGCTCCGGCAAGACCGTCACCGGTGAGCACGCGATCGACGCAGCTCTGCGAAGCGGGGGCAGGGCCTTCTACACGACACCGATCAAGGCGTTGTCGAACCAGAAGTTCCGCGACCTGGGCGAGGTGCTGGGCCGCTCCCGGGTGGGGCTGTTGACCGGGGATCACGTCGTCAACGCCGAGGCGCCGGTGGTGGTGATGACCACCGAGGTGCTGCGCAACATGCTCTATGCCGGTTCGGACGCGCTGGAGAACCTGCGTTGGGTGGTCCTCGACGAGGTCCACTTCCTCCAGGACGCCTACCGCGGCGCGGTGTGGGAGGAGGTCCTGATCCACACACCAGCCTCGGTGCGCTTCGCGTGCCTTTCCGCAACCGTGTCGAACGCGGCCGAGCTCGGTGCCTGGATCGAATCCCTGCGCGGGCCCACCGTCGTGGTCGTGGAGCACCGCCGACCCGTCGAGCTCGAGGTGCTCTACATGGTGGGCGATCGCAACCGTGACAGCGACCACCTGATCCCGATGTTCGTCGGAGGCGAGCCCAACCCGCAGGGTTTCCGCTTCGACCGAGCTGGGTCCTCACGTGCCCGCTCGGACCGTGGTCGTCCTCCGGGCCGCTCGCGGTTCCGCCCGCCCCGCCGCACCGAGACCGTGGAGCGTCTCGAGTCCGAGGGTCTGTTGCCGGTGATCTACTTCGTGTTCAGCCGCAGGGGTTGCGACCAAGCCGCGGCCAGGTGCCTCACCGAGGGGGTGAGGCTCACCACGGACGCCGAGGCCACCCGGATACGCGAGCTGCTCGAGGGGAGCACCGCCGAACTGGCCGACGGCGATCTGGGCGTGCTCGGCTACGACCACTTCGCCGAAGCGCTCTCACGGGGGATCGCCCCGCACCACGCCGGCATGGTGCCGGCCTTCCGCGAAGCGGTGGAGAGGTGCTTCTCCGAGGGACTCGTCAAGGTCGTCTTCGCGACCGAGACGCTCGCGGTCGGCATCAACATGCCCGCACGATCGGTGGTGATCGAACAGCTCTCGAAGTACAGCGGTGACGGCCATGCGATGCTCACCCCCGCCCAGTTCACCCAGCTCAGCGGCCGCGCCGGGCGTCGTGGACTCGACGACCACGGTGCAGCGATCGTGCTGTGGTCACCCTGGGTGGACTTCTCGACCGCGGCGACGCTCGCCGCCAGCCGCGAGTTCCCCCTCGAGTCGTCGTTCTCACCGACCTACAACATGGTTGCGAACCTGGTGGAGCGCCACAGCGAGAAGCAGGCCCGCGGGGAGCTGGGCAGGTCGTTCGCGCAGTTCCAGCGCGATGCATCGCTGGTGGGCGAACACCGCAGGCTGAGCGAGGCCGAGGCCATCATCGAGCAGCTGTCCGCTGAGCTCGCATCGCTCGGGGTGAGCCCCGATGACGCCTCGTCGTTGCGCCGCGCTGACCGCGCCGAGCAGCGGGTGGCATCGCGAATCGCGTCGCGGGCCGCTGCCGACCGCAAGGCGATCGAAGCATCGATCTCCCGCTTGGCCCCAGGTGATGTCCTCGACCGCTCGAGTGGACCCTCGCCGCGCCCGGTCGTGGTGATCTCCACGAGTGAGCGCAGACGCAGCTCGCGCGTCGATGCGGTGACCCCGCGGGGCAAGCTGGTGCGCCTGCGCTCCGAGGCGCTCGAAGCGCCGCTGAACCCGGTCGGGCGGATCGACCTGCCGGTGCCGCACCGCCCCGACGACGAGGAGTTCCGCCGACAGGCCGCAACACGGCTGAGGCGCCTCGACCCCAAGCCGCTGCGCAGGCGCCGGGGGCCCACGGACGAGGACTCCTCGCCGGAGCATCGCAGGGCCCTGGCGCTGCTCGCCGCACATCCGCTGAACGGACGCGAGGAGCGCTCGGAGATCCTGGGGCTCGCCGACCGGCTGTCGGACGCTCGACGCGACGCGGAGCGGGCCCAGCGACGGATCCACGCGAGCCGCGGAGACCTCGTGGGGCGTTTCGAAGCGGTCCGTTCGGTGCTCGAGGGGTTCGCGCACCTGCAGGGCTGGTCCCTCACCGCGAGCGGCCGGCGCCTGCGATCGATCTTCCACGAGTCGGATCTGTTGGTGTCGCTCGCGGTCGAACACGCGGTGTTCGAGGACCTCGGCGCGGCCGATCTCGCCTCGATCGTGAGCTGTCTCACCCACGAGCACCGCGGCGGTGACCGTCCGCCACCGCCGCGTCTGCCCACCCGCGAGCTCCAGGCACGCTTCGACGAGCTGAGAACCCTGTGGCGCAGGATCTCCGCCCGCGAGGAGGAGCTGTCGCTGCCAGCCACGCGGGAGCCCTCTGCGGGGTTCTCGGTACCGGCGAGGTTGTGGTGCTCGGGTGCGGATCTCCGGAGCTGTCTCGACGATGACCTGTCCGGAGGGGACTTCGTGCGCAACGCCCGGAACCTGGTCGATCTGCTGACGCAGATCGCCACCGTGAGCGCCGGGGAGACCGCAGCGGCAGCCTCGCTCGCGGCAGACATCATGGGGCGCGACGTCGTGCTCGGCGCAGGAGCACCACGCTGAGCATCCGGCGGGGCCTCGACTGGGGAGAGCCGGGGGCCCTCGACCCCCGGGCCCCGGCCGTGAGCGACGATGCCGCGGTGGTGGATGCGGTGCTGGCGGCGTGCGCACTGACCGGCACCACACCCGGTGACCCCGGCTCAGTGCCGGAGGTCGGACTGCTGGGTGGCGACCTGCACAGGACCCTCGGGTCCCCGCACCGCGGCGTCGAGGCGCTGCGCGCGGGAGAGGGGATCCGCCTGCCAGTCGACCTGGTGGCGCTCGAGCAACTCGACGCTGGTGGTCCTGTTCACCACGATGATGCTCCAGCCGGCGCGGCGCTCGGCCCGACGCGGTACTTCGTCGCCCACCTGGTCGCCTCGCGTCGGCCCGGGAGCATCTTCGCTGGCCACACCGTGGTGGCCATGAACGCGGCGTTCCGCGGCGACGCGAACCTGGCTCCCCGGGCCCATCCCGGAGACGGCCTCATCGACACGATCGAGGGGTCGCTGTCGTGGCCCGACAGGATCAGGGCACGGCGCCGGCTGGTGACCGGAACCCACCTTCCGCACCCGGCGCTGGTGCTGCGACGTGCCGCCGGGGCGACCTTCGGGTTCGACCGGCCGGTCCGCCTGGTCCTCGACGGGCGCGAGGTCGCCCGGGCGGCACGGTTCAGGATCCGCTGCCTGCCCGATGCGGTCACCGTCGTGGTCTGAGCATTGCGGCGCTACCCTCGGCTGGATGGAAGCCTGGCTTCTGGACGAATCTCCCGGCACCTACCGGTGGGGAACCATCGATGATCCCGAGCCCGGCCCGGGCCAGGTACGCGTCGAGGTGAGGGCCTCCGCGCTCAACCACATGGACATCTGGTTGACCACGGGCATGCCGAAACCACCCTCGTACCCCCACATACCCGGAAACGACGTCGCCGGGGTGGTGGAGTCGACCGGCGAGGGGGTTTCGGGATGGAGCGTGGGCGACGAGGTAGTGGTCAACACCGCTCTGGTGCCCGCCGAAGCGCTCTCGATGGGGTTCGACTCGGTGCTGCACGAGGAGATGGCGCTGCTCGGGGAGCACTGCCACGGTGGACACGGCCGCTTCTGCGTGGTCGATGCCCACCAGCTGGCCCCCAAGCCCCCCGATCGCACCTGGGCCGAGGTCGCCACCTATCCGGTGTGTCTCACCACGGCATGGCGGCTGTTGCGAAGAGCGCGCCTGGCGCCCGGCGAGGTGGTGCTCGTGACCGGCATCGGCGGTGGGGTCGCGACCGCCGCGATGATGCTGGCGCTGCACCTCGGAGCGGAGGTCGCGGTCACCTCACGGGACCCCGACAAGCGCACCCGCGCGCTCGAGCTCGGTGCGTTCGCGGCCTTCGACAGCGCCGATGCCTTCCCGGTCTCCGCCGACGTGGTGGTCGACAGCATCGGCCCCGCGGTGTGGAAACCTGCGGTTCGCACGCTGCGACGGGGTGGCCGCATGTGCGTGTGCGGTGGCACGAGCGGCCCGAAGGTCGAACTCGAGCTCCCGCGGTTGTTCTTCAAGCAGCTCGAGATCATCGGTGCGAGCTGCGGCAGCCAGGAGGAGTTCCTAACCGTCACCGGTTTCATGGCCGAGGGACTCCCGGTGGTGATCGACGAGATCCTGCCCCTGGCGGAGTACCCGAGGGCCCTCGAACGACTCCGCGAGGGCGGCCAGTTCGGCAAGATCGTGCTCGAGCACCCCGACCCGGCGCGCTGAGCACCCACGGACCGCATTGGCCGCGGGGTACGGACCTCGCGGGGCACGGAGCCGGGTGCCGGGCTGTACCCTCACACGCGATGGAGCACTCCCAGGATCCGGCGCCGCAGGACCCGTCGGTCGATGGCGTGGACCCCGTCGAGTTGAAGCGACGGGCCTGTGAGGCCGTCGACGCCATCGCGGACGAGCTCACCTCGGTCTCACACGAGATCTGGGACCATCCGGAGCTCGCCTTCGCCGAGCACCGCGCCCATGACCTGTTGACCGGACACCTCGAAGCCCACGGGTTGAGCATCCGACGTTCCGCCTACGGCCTGGCGACCGCTTTCGAGGCCCGCGGGGGCGACGCGGGCCCCGAGGTGGCCGTCATCTGCGAGTACGACGCACTTCCGGGCATCGGACACGGCTGTGGACACAACATCATCGCCGCTGCGGGCCTCGGAGCCGCCGTGGCGGCTGCATCGGTTGCGCGAGATGCCGGGGGCCGGATAAGGGTGCTCGGCACACCGGCCGAGGAAGGTGGTGGTGGCAAGGTCTTCATGGCGCGCGAAGGTGCCCTCGAGGGCCTGAGCGCCGCGATGATGGTCCATCCCGCTGATCACGACCTCGCGACCATGGACTGCATCGCGGTCCACCAGTTGACCGTCGACTACCACGGTCGCGCCGCCCATGCGGCCGCGGCCCCCCACAAGGGCGTGAACGCGCTCGATGCGGCGGTCCTCGGCTACATGGCGGTCGCCGCCCTGCGCCAGCACATCGGCGAGCGCGAGCGCATACACGGCATCTTCACCGACGGCGGCGACAAACCGAACATCGTGCCCTCCCACGCGTCGATGCACTGGTACGTGCGCGCACCCGACACCGGGGCGCTCGCAGAGCTCGAACCGCGGGTCCTCGCGGCGCTGGAATCGGGAGCCCTGGCGACCGGCGCCACCATGACCCACCAGTGGCAGGACCCCGCGTACGCCGAGATGCGAACCGACGACTGGCTGCTCGCCCGGTACACCGAGAACATCGCATCGCTCGGGCGGGTCGTCGATGCGGACGGATCCGCCGCCGTGGTCGGCAGCACCGACATGGGCAACGTGAGCCATGAGGTCCCATCGATACACCCGATGATCGCGGTCGCTCCACCCGGAGTGGCGATACACACCGCGGAGTTCGCCGAGCACGCCCGCAGCGAGGCGGGTGACCGGGCGGTGATCGACGGGGCCAAGGCGATGGCCGCCACGGCGGTCGATGTCTGGTGCGGAGCCGGATCCGGGCGACCCGAGGAGTAGTGGGGGAGCGGATCGACCGCGGCGACGTCCGCGACCTGGCTCAGCGGCGGCTCTAGGCTCCTCACCGTGTCAGGGCCGACCCATCCCCAGGCGAACTACTTCTCCGAGGAGTTCACACCCGACGAGCGCGCGATCCTTCGCCCGTACTTCACGAACCTCGACGGTCCGGTGTTCGCCCTCGTCAACCTCCCTGAGGTGGTCAAAGGGGCGCTCTTCGCACGGTACTCGCGCTCCTCGAAATCACTGCGGCGGCTGTTCCTCGACGAGTTCGTGGGGGAGCTCGACACCTCCGGTGACAGCACCGTCGACGCCACGGTCGGCTTGGAGCGCGCCGAGGCGCTCTATGACCGGGTGTTCTTCGAGTACGGCGACGACAGCGTCGCCCAGTTGGGCGGTGTCCACCTCGCCTGTGAACAGGCATCCAACATACTCACGAAGATCCTCGAGTGGGGCCGACTCATGTCGTACCTCGAGCAGTCCACCCGATACATCCCCTATGACGAACGGCTCGGTGGCCGCTACCGCTACCACCGGGATCCGGAGATCCTCGCGTCGAACGTCGGGGCGAAGTACGTCTCGGGGATGGACGAGCTGTTCAGGACCTACTCCGAGCTCGCGTCGGTGATGACCGATCACTTCCGGGCACTTCATCCCAAGGGTGAGGGGGACTCGGACTTCGCCCACCGCCAAGCGGTGAGGGCCAAGGCTTTCGACGCCGTGCGGGGCGTGCTGCCGGCCGCGGCCCTCTCGAACGTCGGCATCTACGGCTCCGGACAGGCCTACGAGGCCCTGTTGCTGCGCATGCGTGCTAGCACCCTTCCCGAGGCGACGAGCTACGCGGAAGTGATGCTCACCGAGCTCCGAAAGGTGGTGCCGAGCTTCCTCAAGCGGGTCGACCTGGCGGACCGCGGGGTGGCCGTGTCGGAGTACATCCGCGACAACAACGCGGCGATGGAGGCGATCGCCTACGGCATGCTCGGCGACGACAACGTCGCCTCGCCCCACGGATCCGATGTGGAGCTGGTGGATTTCGACCCCGAGGGCGAGCTCAAGGTCGTCGCGGCGATGCTCTACCCCCACACCGACCTCTCGGAGTCCTCGGTGCTGGCCCGGGTCCACGCGATGTCGACCGAGGACCGCCTGGCGGTCATCCGCGCCTACGTGGGGGAGCGAACGAACCGCCGCCACAAGCCGGGCAGGGCCCTGGAGCGCACCGGCTACCGCTTCGACGTCCTCAGCGACTACGGCGGGTTCAGGGACCTCCAGCGCCACCGGCTGGCGACCGTCGAGTGGCAACGACTCGGGCCCCACCACGGGTACGTGAAGCCTGCCTCGCTGAACGATGCGGGGGTCGGCGCGCGCTTCGACGACGCCATGGGTGCCTCCCGTGATCTGTGGGACGCGCTGTCCGAGCAGTTCCCCGACCGCGCCGCGTATGCGGTGTCCCTCGCGCACCGGATCCGCTACGTGATGCAGTTCAACGCCCGCGAGGCGATGCACCTGGTGGAGCTCCGCTCCTCGGTGCAGGGCCATCCGAGCTACCGTGCGGTGGCCCAGCGGATGCACCGCCTGATCGGGGAGCAGGCCGGCCACCGCGCGATCGCTGCGATGATGACCTTCGTGGATCACTCGGGCGAGGCGGAACTGGAGCGGATCGCAGCGGAGCGAAGGGCCGAACAACGCCGCAACGCTGCAGGAGGCACCTGAGAGCGGACCGAAGCTGCGTGGTTGCCGATGCGGACACGGTGTTGCATCCGCGTGCTGAGGGTGCGATCCTCGCGGCCCGAGGCTGTCTATGATGCCCCGGATCCCCTTGGAGGAGGAGACCTGCACACGGCAGAGCGCCCGACCGCGACCGCTCGCGTGGGCGAACGATGATCGATGATTCAGATTGTGACGGACCAAGTGAGCGATGACGACCTTGACGTCGAGGACGAAGACCTCGACGACGAACTCGATGAAGACCTCGACGAGGACGACCTCGACGGGGACCTGGACGACGGGGACCTCGACGACGATCTCGGCTCGATCGACGAGGACGACGATGACGGCGAGGTCGATGACGACGATGACGACGAGGACGAGGAGGAGGTTCCGCGCGCGCGGGCGCGGCCCGGCTCCGATGACGACGAGGACGACGACGTCAACCCCGACGACATCGAGGCCGATCTGGACAGCATCCTCAAGGACAAGATCGCGTCCGGCGACGACGAGGACGACGAGGACGAGGAGGACGAACCCCGCGACCCGACTCCCGCCTCGGATGACAAGATCGCGGCGAAGGCAGCCAACGAGTTCACCTGCAACACCTGCTTCCTGATCGTGCACCCACGCCAGTTCGGCCGGCTGGGCAACCTCAGCTGCCCGGAGGGCTACGACCCCTGTCCGTCGATAGCGAAGGTCGAAGCGATGCTCGCGAAGGCGAAGAAGACATGACGCCGGTCGACCGCGGAGCCGAGCACGGAGCCGGTGGCGACACCGGCGGTGGCGAGGGTGACGAGCCCACGCTGCTCGGTGAGATCCTGTCGCTACCCCCCCGCATGGCCAGTCGTACGATCGGCCAGATCCAGGCCTCCCAGAAGCTGTGGTCGCTGCTGCGGTGCCTGGGGGACGCAACCCGCGACGGGGACCTCCTCACGAGTGCCGACGAGGGCTCGTCGATGTCCGAACCCGTCGATGTGCTGGGGGTCCTCGGATCCGACGCGGTTCCGACG
>CAYVYG010000082.1:6806-10523 GCA_964454385.1 uncultured Microthrixaceae bacterium | reverse complement strand
TACCCGATCCCGATTCGACGCTGGACCTGGTCGGCACCGGCGGATCACCGGCCCTTCGAAAAGGGGCCTTCAACGTCTCGACGATGGCTGCCGTGGTGACAGCAGCCGCCGGGGCGACGGTCTGCAAGCACGGCAACCGCAAGGCGTCGTCGACCTCGGGCAGCACAGACCTGCTCGAAGCACTCGAGGTGGAGGTGGAACTGGACGGTCCGGGGGTCGTGCGCTGTGTTCGCCACGCAGGTGTCGGCTTCGCCTTCGCCAAGATGTTCCATCCCGCGATGCGCCACGCCGGACCGACACGCACCGATCTTGGGATACCGACGGTGTTCAACCTTCTGGGCCCGCTGTCGCATCCCGGACGCGTCGGGCTGCAGGTGATCGGTGTCGCTGATCCGGGGCGCCTGGAGCTGGTTGCGGCGGCGGTTGCAGCGAAGGGCACCGTGAAGACCTGGGTGCTGCACGGACACGACGGGCTGGACGAGTTGACCACGACCGGACCGACCACGATCATCGAGATCGCCGGCAACAGCGAGGTCCGTCGGTTCGAGGTGACACCCGAACAGCTCGGACTGCGCAGGGTCGGCATCGAGGCGATATCGGTGGGTGACCCGGCGGCGAACGCAGCCGCCGCGAAGGCCCTCTTCGAGGGTGTCGAAGGCCCCGTCAGTGACATGGTGGTGCTCAACAGCGCAGCCGGGTTGGTCGTGTGCGGGCTTGCCGGCGACCTGGTAGCCGGGATGGACCGGGCCCGGGCGGCGCTGGCGAGCGGAGCGGCAGCAGCGACCATGGGACGTCTGGTCGAGGCGAGCCGGGCCGCTTCCGGCCCATCAGGGCAGGTATCGGAGTAGACATCGGGGTAAGCATCAGGGCAGGCATCAGGGCAGGCAGAAACCGCCGCGTGAGCCACTCTGGCGTGAGACGCGATGGGTGGGCGATGTGATGGGTGGGCGATGTGATGGGTGGGCGATGTGATGACCGGACCGCACCCCGCCGGAGGCACAATGGGGTCATGAACGCCGAGGAGTCCGCTGGCCCACCTCTCAAGCGCTACCGGTGCACGGCGTGCGGAAACCTCACGCGCTTCGATGTCACCTCCACGCGTCGGACCCGAGCGTTCCATCACTTCTCGGTCTCGGGAGAGCTCAGCATCGACGACGAGCAGGTTCTCGACGAGACCATCGAGGAGGTGAGCTGTCGCTGGTGCGACAGCCCGGGCGCCGTGGTCGACTATGAGCCGGGAACCGACCAGGCGTCTCCTGACGGCGGTGAGCGCCCGGCGGGGGAGACCGGGGAGCTGTCGGACCATCGAAGCTGAGCTCGTTCCGATCCGCGAGGCGCTCGAGGTCGCGTTCGCGGTCGCACGGCGTGAAAGGACGGATCCGACTGCACCACCGCCGCCACGGGTGCTCTCCGCGATCCTCGATTTCGCCAACCTGCCCGACCGCGCGCTCGGTGCGGTCCGCTCGGCGCTCGATGCCGACGCCGCGTTCCGCGAGAGGGTGGTGGAGCAGTCGAACGTCTCGGTCATGGATGAGGGTTCCCGGCTGTTCCTGCTACGACCCCAGGGTTGGCAGGAGGCACTCGGACCCCTGGTGCAGGATGCAGCCGAACGGGCCGAGGCGGATGACCGTGCCGCACGGCATGCTGAGCTGACCGAGGAGCTGCGTTCGGTTTCAGAGACCCTCGAGGGCGTTCGTTCCCAACGTGACGACCTCGAGGCGGTGGTCGCGGAGATGCGACGGGATTCCTCGCGCCAGGCCCGTCGGACCGAGGAGCTCGAAGAACGTCTCGGCGAGGTGCTGGCGGAATCCGAGGAGCGCGAGTCCCAGCGACGCGAGGCCGTCCGCCAGCTCAAGGCTCAGGAAGCTCTCGCCGGCAGGCGGCTCGCCCGTCAACGTGAGCTCGAGGCGATGCTCGACCGGGAGCCGGTTCAGGCCGCCGGCCCGAAGGTCGAGGAGGCACCTGGGAGCGAACCCGCCGGTCCGGTCGAGTCACGGTCGGACAGCGTCCCGACATCCACCCCCGATCCTGACCGGCTCCCCGATGACCGTGTTGTCGGGCAAGGTGACCGTCGACGCATCGCGGCGTCGGTCGGCGAGGTGGCGGCGAGGCTCGACGAGCTGGCCACGATCGTCGGTGACCTGGCGGGCGTGCTCGGGTCGGGCGTCGGGGCACCCGGGTCCCTGCAGACCGGAGCTGCAGTCACTGCACAAGCGAGCGAACAACGGCACGCCCGCGAGGGGTCCGGGGCGACGATGGCGCCTGGACCGGCTCCAGGCGTTGGGACCCGGTCGGTAGCGTCGGACCCATCGGGCCCATCGACCGGCGGACCTCGACGTCCGGTGCGGCTCGGTCGCGGACTGCGGGCCGATTCCCCGAAGGGCTTCCGGGCGCTGATGGAGGTTCCGGGGATCCTCGTGCTGGTCGATGGATACAACGTCTCGATGAGGGGTTGGCCTGGGTTGTCGGTGAGCGAGCAGCGCGCTTCGCTCATCGGATCGATCGGCGACCTGCAGGCTCGCAGTGGTGGAACCTGGCACATCGTGTTCGACGGCGCCGATGACGGTGCGCGGCCGGCGGTCAGCGCACCTCTGCCTGTGCGGGTCCACTTCACACCGGCGGGGTTGGAGGCCGACGACCGCCTGTTGGAGTTCGTCGAGCAGGCCCCCGGCGCTGCGCCCGTCGTGGTGGTGTCGTCGGATCGACGGGTCCGCGACGGCGCACGGGAACGGGGAGCGAACGTCGTTTCCTCCGACACGCTGCTCGAGGTGTTGCACCGGCGCTGAGCCGACATGTCACACCCCATCGGTAACTTCCCCGCCATGGAAGCGACCCCCTTGCACACCAGTGGCAACTTCCCGGACGCGGGCGACCACCAGGTGGTCACCGAACGGCCGGACTCGTTGAGCTTCGGCTGCGACGAGTGCTCGCTGCAGCGCAGCGCGCACTGCGCTGACTGTGTCGTCACCTACCTCTGCGCCGCCGACGACGGCGGGGTCGTGGTGAGCATCGACGAGCTGCGCCTGGTCAGGCACCTGCAGGCCGGGGGCCTGGCGCCTCCTCTGCGATTCCGGCCGCGTCGTCCTGCTGCCGGTTGAGTACCTCCGAGCTGTTCCGGTGGGGCGCGCCCGTGCGGGAGTGTGCAGACTGGGGAGATGACCACATCCGCCAGCCCGAGCGGGGGGACAGCGCACGATTGGGATGCCCTAGCCGAGCCGACCGAGCTCACCGAGCGTGTCGTCACGGAGATGACCGGTGCGGGAGCCGTGGCGGTCGGTATCTGCGGTGTGGAGGTGCTCACAGAAGCGCGCGAGGTCATCCATCGGCGACGTGCGGCGGGACTTCACGACGGGATGGCCTTCACCTACCGGAACCCGGATCGCTCGACCGACCCGCGCCGGGCGCTTCCGTCGGCCCACAGCGCGGTCGTCGCGGCCGTCGCCTACCCGACCGGGCGCGCGCCGAGACCCGAGGGACTCGTCGCCGAGGTCGCACGCTATGCCGCCGAGGACACCTACACGCGGTTGCGCGCGGTGCTGGGCGTGGGCGCGGATGTGCTCCGGTCCCGAGGCCACAGGGGCGTGGTGCTAGCGGATGACAACGCGCTTGTCGACCGTTCGATGGCACTGCGCGCAGGGCTCGGTTGGTTGGGCAGGAACACCAACCTCCTCGTACCGGGCGTCGGAAGCTGGGTGGTGATCGGCACAGTGCTGACCG
>CAYVYG010000082.1:0-6706 GCA_964454385.1 uncultured Microthrixaceae bacterium | reverse complement strand
ACACAGTGCTGACCGACACAGTGCTGACCGACACAGTGCTGACCGACACAGTGCTGACCGACACAGTGCTCGAACGGGAGGCTCTGCATCCCTGTCACCCCGACCCGCACGCGGCGATCGAGCGGGGCTGTGGTTCCTGTACGAGGTGTCTGACGGCGTGCCCGACCGGAGCGTTGGTGGCCCCGGGAGTCATGGACTCGTCGCGTTGTCTCTCGTGGCTTCTCCAACGGACCGGTGATTTCCCCAGGAACCACCGCGCCGCCCTGGGTGCTCGCATCTACGGGTGTGACGACTGCCAGGAGGTCTGCCCGCCGAGCATGGTGGCCACGGGTGACATGGCTGTCTCCGGTGACATGGCTGCGCCCGGTGACATGGCTGCGCCCGGTGACATGGCTGTATCCGGTGGGGCTGCGAACGCTCTGGGCTGGGTGGACCTGGAGGAGCTCCTGGGCATGAGCGACGAGGAACTGCTCGCGCGCTTCGGGTCCTGGTACATCCCGAAACGGGATCCCCGGTACCTGCGTCGCAACGCTCTGGTCGTCGTGGGCAACCTCGGTCGAGGTCACGAACCAGCCACCCGGGACGTGCTGCGCCGCTATCTCGGCGACGAGGACCCGCTCCTGGTGGGACATGCTGCGTGGGCCGCCCGCAGAGCCGGCTGTGGTGACCTGCTCCACGAGGAGCCGTGGCGGGACCATCCCGAGGTCCGAGCCGAGCTCGCACGTCCCGACCCCTCGTTGGAGGAGCCGGCGCCCCTCGACGGGATTGCGCGGCGTGTCATGGTGCGACGCGAGCGCCCGACGATGGTCGAAGCACTGTGAACGGGGTCGACACCGACCACGGCGATGATGCTGCCGGTCGGTCCCGTGGTGCCGGCTACACGGTGGCCGAGGCCCGCGCGGCGGCCGAGGCGGAGCGCGCCGAACGTCGCGCCGAGCGCGAACGGCAACTCGGCGAGATCTTCGGTGACGGGATCCCCGGCCGCGCGGTGATCGCGGCGTCGTGGGTCGCCACAGCGGTCCTCTCAGGAGTCTCGGTGTTGACCCTCGTGGACCGAGACACCGTCGCGGTCTACTTCGTGGTGACCTTCTCCCTGTTCTGTCTCGGTGGACTGCTGATGGTGCTCGACGTCGTGCTGGCGGCGGCGCGCAGCACCCGTGACCTGATGGGGATCGGAGGCCTGTTCTTCCTGGTCGATGCCGCTCCCCGGAGCGTCCGACGCTCGCTCAACGCGTCGTTGGCGTCGGCGGTGGTTGTCTCGGTGCTCACCGCGGTGTTCGGCCTCTCGACGCCTGAACTGGCATTCGGCACCCTGGTCCCGCTGCTGCAGTTGTCCCTCAGCGGTCTGTGGGGTGTCGCCTACGGTGCTTTCACCCAACGCAAGGATCTCCACGGCGATGGCTGAACCTGCGCGAGTCCTGTTGTTCACCGGCAAGGGTGGGGTCGGCAAGACCACCACCGCGGCAGCGACCGCGATGGAGATCGCAGCCCGTGGTCACCGTGTGGTCGTGACCTCGGCGGATCCGGCGCATTCGCTGGCGGACGTGTTCGACGTCGAACTCGGCGGTGAGCCGACCGAGGTCGCTCCGCTGTGTCGGGCCCAGCAGGTCGACGTGCTCGAGCGCATGGAGCGATCGTGGGGGGACGTGCGGTCCTGGCTCGTGGAGCTGCTCGACTGGGCGGGTCTGTCCCAGCTCGAGGCGGAGGAGCTGGCGGTGCTTCCCGGTCTGGAGGAGCTCATCTCACTGCTCGAGATCGAATCGTTGGCGCGCTGTGGTGACCATGACGTGGTCGTGGTCGACTGCGCGCCCACCGCCGAGACGATCAGGCTGCTGTCGCTGCCCGACGTGCTCGACTGGTACATCCGCCGCGCGTTCCCGGCCTCACGTCGCATCACGCGGCTGGTCGGGCCGGTGCTGTCACGGGTCAGCGACGTTCCACTGGCTGGCCCTGCCGTGTTCGATTCGGTGGAGCGCTTCCACCGACAGCTCACATCGGTGAGGGAGCTGCTGACCGACCACGAGGTGACCACCGCCAGGATCGTCGTGACACCCGAGGAGGTCGTGCTCGCCGAGGCGAGGCGCACCTTCGCCTACCTGTCCATGTTCGGCTACCACACCGACGCGGTGGTGGTGAACCGCGTCCTTCCCCGGGAGTCCAGCGATCCGTTCATGCAACGGATGATCGAGGCCCAGGCGCCCCTGCTCCGCAACCTGCCCGAGACGTTCCATCCCCTGGAGGTCGTCGAGTCCCCCCACGCAGGAAGCGAGGTCATCGGAGCGGCCAGGCTCGCCGAGCACGGCTCCGTTCTGTGGAACGGGCTCGACCCACTGTGTGACCTGGCTCCCGGAGCCCCGATGAGCGTTCGCTACCACGATGACCGTCCGGTGCTCGTCATGACGCTGCCGAACACCGCGAGCGACCAGATAGACCTGACCTCCGTCGACGGCGAGCTCGCCGTCGCACTGGGCCCGTACCGGCGAAGCATCGCGCTGCCGGTGGCGCTGCGGGGTCGGTCGGTGAGCCGCGCCGAGGTCTCCGCTGGCGAGCTCCGCATCGAGTTCGAGGCGTGCAACCTGCCCGGTGCCCGGCAATGATTGTCACGTGGTCGGTGAGACGGATGATGGCGATGCAACCGAGAAGTGTGCGAGCGAGAGGGGTTCGAGAAGGTCGGGTGACGGGGAAGAGGCCCGCGACGGGCGCACCGCCGAGGGTGTCGAGCATCTCCGAGCCGCTGCCCGGGAGCTGATCGCTGCGACGCGGTCGTTCCTGGATGTGGCCGAGGACGCGATCGAGGACGTCGGGGTGACCGAGGAGATCGCCGAGTTGTTGCACAACCTGGGGCGCAGGGCCTCGGCCACCCGTACGGACGGACCCGAGGGTCGGTCGTCACCCGACGGACCCCGGGGAGAACAGTCCGGCACCGGTGCGCGGGATGGCAGCGGGATGGGTTCGGACCAACCGGACCAGCCGGCCCGATCGAACCAGCCAGGGCAGTCGGCCCGACCGTCCCGACCGAGGGTGCGACGAATCGACGTCGAATCGGGCGACTGATCACCGGATCGCCGTGATCGTCCATGGGCTCAGGGTGGAGGTTCGGGATGTCCATGGTTCCGGGCGGGAAACGCCCTGAAATAGCTGCCGGTTGGGTAGAACGGTTGAGCAGAACGAACCAGATGTTGTGTCATGCAATGTAGGTGGATGTGAACGCTGGAATGAGTCGGCATAGCTGAGACGATGCTGTGGCTCCTACAATCGGGTCCTCGGGCGGCGCCGGAGGAGCGGTTGACACCACAGGAACGAGTCCCGGCCCACGGGGTCTTCAGGTTCGCATCCATGCGCGCCCATGCGTCCGACGCGCCGCCGTTGGTTCTGGGTCCCGGGCTCAACGTGCTGTCGGGCGTCAGCCACGATGACCTCCGACTCCTGAGAACGGTCTTCGAGGCCCTGACCGGCGCGGCCGCCGCCGGCCTCGACGCGATCGTCGAGGTGGACGGCACCAGGATGGCACTCGACGCCGAGATGCCCCGTCTGCACGGCCTCGTGGGGCATTCCCCACCGATCGTGGAGGTGCCAGCGGGTTCTCTCGGGGCGGCCGGCCCCGGATACAGCGGTCCCGGATACAGCGGTCCCGGATACAGCGGTCCCGGATATGGCGGTCCCGGACACGGCGGTCCCGGACACGGCGGTCCCGGTACGGGCAGTGAGGGTAGCGGCGCGCAGCAGGCGACCGGCCGCGCCGATCCCGCACATGCGCGCCTGGCCGAGCTCCGGTCACTCGTGCGGGGTCTGCGATCGGAGCTCGAGCTGACACAGCGTGAGCTCGACAGACAGCGTGAGCTCGACACACAGCGTGAGCTGGGCGTTGCCCCCGACCCTGGTGTCTCCGGTGGCGCTGGGCTCTCCGGTGATGCTGGATTGCACCCTGCGGACGTGGCTGCGATCTGTGATCGTCTCCGCGACCTGCTGGCTGGGTCACCGCCGCCGGAGGCGACACGTCTCGCAGATGAGCTGGATGAGGCGCGCAGGCATCGGGTCTACCGGATACACCGCGAGGACGCCCTCGACCAGCTCATGGCTGAGTGCCGTGCAGCGGTCCGCTCTGCGAGTGAGTACCTCGAGTCCGTGGCCGGGCGCGACGATGCGGGTTCCGGTGGCGAAGGTGGCGGGGAGGTCAGCTTCGAAGCACACTCCCTCGAGGCCCACACGATCGCGAGGCTCGACCTGCTCGAGGAGCTGGCACGGTTCTGGGAGGGTCGGCTCGCGGAGCTCCGCAGTGAATCCGCCGACCAGGGCGAACTGCTGGCACGCGCCAACGAGGTGCTGGTCGCGCGGGGCGGGTTGCCCTCGGGGAGCCACCGGGATGCGGCCGCGAGGTTGCGCGACCTGGCTGCGGCCAGTGGCGCCGACCGGCGAGCCGTGGACGAGCTCGCCGGCATCCTGGCGGGGTATCTGGGCCTCGATCCGTCCTCGATGACCGTGGAGGAACTGCTCGAGCGCGCCGAGCAACGGCTCGCCAACGGTACCGACGCGGGCACTCAAAATGCACCTGCCACGCCGCACTGGCCACAACCCGATCCTGATCGCCTGGTCGAACTCGAATCAGCGGAGCGCCGCCTCGTCGACCGGCTCGCGCGCGCGGACTCCGAGCTCGAAGCGCTCGAACGCAGCGCGGAGGCTGCACGGCAGGCCCTCGATGCCACCCTTGACGCCGGGGACGCGTCTGCGGGGACCCCTCAGGCGGCTCCGTCGCGAGCTTCGGGTGCGAACCCCTTCGGTGACAAGCCGGCGTCCCCGAGCGGGGGCACCCGGCCCGCCGACGAGGCGGCCTGGTCGTTCACCGACGCGATCATCGATGCGCGTGCGATCCCGGGCGTGGGTGTGCTTCCGGTGCTCATCGTCGAGCCGAACCAGACGCCGCATGGGCTGACCGGGGTAGATCCAATGTCTGTCGCATCCATGGGTCTGGGTGGCCAAGTCGTCTGGGTGACCGATCGCCCAGAGGTGACCGATGGTCTCGCCGTGCTGGTAGACGATGTGAGAATCATCGGTGGCTGAGGTCGCGGACCGCGCCTGCGCCCTGGCGGTGGGGGTGGACGTCGGGGGAACCAAGATGTTGGGGGTGCTGGTCGACCTGTCGGATCCCAGCGGTCCGCAGGTGATGCGGCGCGTCCGCCAACCGGTCGCGCCCGGAGATCCGAACGAAGCCGATCGAGCGGGTGAGCTGACCGACCGGATCTCGGCCCTGGTCGAGGACCTGGTGGCCGATACACGCGATCGTGATCGCACGAGTGGCGCCGATCGGCCGGCGACCCGCGGTGGGGCGCCACCGGTCGGAATCGGTGTGGCCGGCTACGTGGACCACCGTGGCGTGGTGCTCCGCTCACCGAACGTAGAGGCGGTGGTCGGGGTGGACCTGGTGCGCGAGGTCCGCGACCGCATCGGGATCGAGGTGGTCGTGGACAACGACGCCAACTGCGTGGCGATCGCAGCGGCGGCCTGGCGTCGCCCACAGGTGAGCGAGCTGGTGGCGATCACCTTCGGGACGGGTATAGGTGGTGGTCTCGTGGTCGGTGGTGAGCTGGTTCGCGGCGCGAGCGGTCTTGCCGGCGAGCCGGGACACATGGTCGTGGTGGTGGGCGGGCGCCCGTGCCCGTGTGGTCAACGTGGCTGTTGGGAACGCTACGCATCGGGCACCGCGCTGGGTGAGCTCGCCCGCCGCCGCTCAGGTGGTCAGGGCCCCTCGGGAAGCGGGGAGCTGCTCGTGGAGGCGGCCCGGGGTGGGGATCGAGGTGCGCTCGAGTTGCTGACAGACTACGCGGGGCACGTCGCGGTCGGCATCGCCAACCTCGTGAACCTCCTCGATCCGGCTCTGGTCGTGATCAGCGGCGGGGTTGCGCTCGCTCTCGACGTCCTCGCAGGACCGATCGAGGCCGCCCTGCACGCGAACCCAACCCTGGCGGGCCGTGTTCCGCCGATCGAGGTGGCGCCGTTCGCCGATGCGGCCGGCGCGGTGGGCGCAGCGACCGCGGCCGCGATGCGAGCGGGGCGCATCAGCGGACCGGTCGACCCGGTCGGTTGATCCTGTTGGTTGGCCGGGTGTCGATCGGAGACCTGATCCAGCAGCCTTGTCCGGTTGGCCGATCCGGCAGTTGGACCGGGGCTTTCTCGCTCTGCGGTCAAGGGTGCGACGGGTTAGCGTTCCGCCATGGAGTTCCGCCGAATCAGCTCTCTTCCGCCGTACGTGTTCACAATCATCGACAGCCTCAAGGTGCAGGCGCGGCGTGCCGGCGAGGACATCATCGACCTCGGTTTCGGCAACCCGGATCTCCCTTCGCCCGAGATCACCGTGGACAAGCTGGCACAGGCCGCGCACAACCCGCGCAACCACCGGTACTCGGCATCTCGGGGCATCCCGAAGCTCCGTCAGGCGATAGCGGGCTACTACCGCACCCGGTTCGGTGTCGAACTCGATCCCGACACCGAGGTGATCAACACGATCGGGGCGAAGGAGGGCTTCAGCCACCTGATGTGGACCCTCGTCCAACCTCACGATGCCGCGCTGGTGCCCGCACCCAGCTACCCGATCCACATCTTCGCTCCGTTGTTCGCCGGGGCGAACGTGCGCGAGATCCCCCTCGGCACCGGAGAGGAGTTCTTCGACAACATGCTGCGCGCCTGGGAGTTCAGCCATCCCAAGCCACGC
>CAYVYG010000081.1:0-10606 GCA_964454385.1 uncultured Microthrixaceae bacterium | reverse complement strand
CGGTGCGGGTGGGCTCGTTCGACATCGACGCGGCGATCATCCACTACATCCGCCGTGAGTACGGCATAGCGATCGGCGAGCAGACCGCCGAGGAGATAAAGATCCTCGTGGGCTCGGCGTTCCCCACGCCCGACGAGGTGCGCGCGGAGGTCCGCGGCAGGGAGCTCATGAGCGGATTGCCCAAGAACGTGATCCTCTCGGCCGGCGAGGTGCGCCAGGCGATCGCCGAACCGGTGGGCACGATCGTCGACTCGGTGCTGTCCTGTCTCGCCGAGGCGCCGCCCGAGCTGGCCCAGGACCTGATCGAACAGGGCATCCAACTGGTCGGTGGCGGATCCCTGCTCAAGGGTCTCGACCTGCGCCTCGCCCGCGAGACCGAGGTGCCCGTGGACCTGGTGCGCCAGCCGCTCGAGGCGGTCGTGCTCGGTGCCGGACGGATCGTGGAGAACTACGAGGACCTCGCCGACATGTTCATGTCGAGCGGCAGGTAGCCCACGACACGAATCAGCGGGCAAAGCTCCCAGGAACGATTGGCGCGCCCGTCACCTGCGCTTCGCCTAGTGTGGAGCACCAACCGATCCGGGGGATCGCGGCGTGCCGTTGCTGGAAGTCGAAAACGTGGGTGTGCACTTCGGCGGCGTGAGCGCGCTCGACGGGTTGAGCTTCAGCATCGACGAGGGCCAGCTCGCAGCGCTGATCGGGCCCAACGGCGCGGGCAAGACGACCTTGTTCAACGTTGTCTCGAGGATCTACGACGCAACCGAGGGCTCGGTGCGCTTCGACGGCCGGGACCTGCTCCCGCTCGCACCGCACCGCATCGCCGAGCTGGGCGTGGGGCGCACGTTCCAGAACCTCGCGCTGGTGCCGGGCCTCAGCGTGCTCGAGAACGTGATGGTGGGTGCCCACAGCCGCAGCCGCGGTGGGTTCTGGTCCGCGATCCTGCGGCTTCCCCAACGCTCCGAGGAGCGGCGTGTCGCCGAGGCGGCCTACGGGATCCTAGAGCGCCTCGACCTCGCACACCTGGCTGCCCGGCCCTGTGCCGGTCTGCCCTTCGGCACCCTCAAGCGCATCGAGTTCGCCCGGGCGCTCGCCAGCCAACCCCGTTTGTTGATGCTGGACGAGCCCGCGAGCGGGTTGACCCACGGCGAGGTCGAGGAGCTGGGAAGCCTCATCCGCCAGATCCGCGACGAGTTCGCCCTCACGGTTCTGCTGGTCGAACACCACATGTCGATGGTGATGAGGATCTCCGAGAAGATCGTGGTAATGGACCTCGGATCCAAGATTGCCGAGGGCACCGCGGCCGAGGTGCGTGACGACCCTGCGGTGATCAGCGCCTACCTGGGTGCCTCCGCATGAGCCTGCTCGAGGTCTCGGGACTACGTTGTGGTTACGGCATCGTCGAGGTGCTCTTCGGTCTCGACATGGCCGTCGACGAGGGTGAGCTGGTGGTGGTCCTGGGAGCCAACGGTGCGGGCAAGACGACCACGCTGCGGGCGATCTCGGGGATGATCCCCGCCACCGGCTCGGTGCGCCTGGACGGCACCGAGGTGCTCGGACGCAGGCCCGATCAGCTCCTGTCGATGGGCGTCGCGCACGTGCCCCAGGGCAGGGGCACGATCAACGCGCTCACCGTGGAGGACAACCTGCGCGTCGGTGGTTACCAGCGCAGCCCCTCCGAGGTCGGCGAGGACCTCGAGATGTGGTTCGAGGTGTTCCCGCGCCTCGGTGACCGGCGCACCCAGCAGGCCGGGTCGATGTCAGGTGGTGAGCAGCAGATGCTCGCGATCGCCCGCGCGTTCATGAGCCGGCCGCGGTTGTTGCTGCTCGACGAGCCCTCGCTCGGGTTGGCGCCGCTGATCACCCGCGAGGTCTTCGATCGCCTGCGTGACGTCACCCAACGGACGGGTTCCGCGGTGCTGCTCGTCGAGCAGAACGCCAACCTCGCACTCGACTTCGCGGGACGCGCCTATGTGCTGGAGGCAGGAATGATCGTGGCCTCGGGCCCAGCGGACCAGCTCCAGCACGACGAGACGATCCAGAAGGCGTACCTGGGACTGTGAACACGACTCCCGCTCTCCCGGTGTCCGTACCCCACGCGCGCCACCGTTTTGTCCTGCAGGGATCGCGCCAGGCGCGATCCCTGCAGGACAGAACCCGAGGGGTGGGGGGAGGTGAGCTGTGAACGATTTCCTCGAGGTCGTGGTGGTCGGCATCGGCAACGGCGCGATCTACGCCATGTTGGGCCTCGGCCTGGTGGTCATCTTCAGATCCACGGGACTTCTGAACTTCGCCCAGGGCGAGCTCGCCATGTTCTCCACCTTCATCGTGTGGACGATCAACGACATGGGTGTGCCGCTGTGGCTGTCGGTGCTGGGTGGCATGGCGGGAGGGTTCCTGGTCGGGATCATCCTTCACCAGATCGCGGTCGCGCCGTTGGGCGACCCGCACGAGAAGCCGCTCGCGGTGGTGATCGTGACCATCGCTCTGTTCCTCGCTCTCAACGGTGCGGCGCAGCTGATCTGGGGGACCGTCGACAAGCGCCTCGACCCTCTGTTCGGCCAGTCGCAGGTGACCATCGGCGGGGTCGCGATCCAGTGGCAGAAGATCGGCGCGGTCGTCGTGCTCGCGGTGCTGGCGCTCGCGTTCGTGTTGTTGTTCCAGCGCACGCGGCTGGGCCTCGCGATGAGGGCAGTGGCATCGAACTCCGAGTCGGCCGGGCTCTGCGGTGTGCCGGTTCCGCGGATACTGATGCTCGGTTGGGGACTGGCGGCGGCGGTGGGGACCGTGGCCGGCGTGTTCACCGCGCCACAGCTCGGCCTGGGCACCAACATGATGCAGCTCACGCTGATCTTCGGCTTCGCTGCCATCACGCTCGGTGGCTTCGACAGCCTTCTGGGAGCCGTGGTCGGGGGCATGATCGTGGGGGTCATCTCCTCGGTCGTCCCCCAGTACGTGTCGTTCTTCGAACGGATGCCGCTCGCGCCCGCTTTCGTGTTGATCCTCGCGGTGCTGTTGTTCAGGCCCCAGGGCCTCTTCGGCTCCAAGGAGGTGCAGCGGGTATGACCCCCGGTCTCGACCAGGTCAACCGCGTGGGCCGCTGGGTGACCGCAGCGGTGATAGCGGTCGTGTTGATCGCGCTGCCTTTCATGTTCCCGGCGTTCCGTGTGAACCAGTTCATCACCTGGATGTGCCTCTCGGTCGCGGCTGCTGGGCTCAACCTGCTCACCGGTTACAACGGCCAGATCTCGGTCGGTCACGGCGCTCTGTACGGGCTGGGTGCCTACACCGCTGCGATCCTGGTCACCGAATCCGGCTGGCCGATGCTGCTGACGGTGGTCGCGGCAGCGGTGGTGTGCTTCGTCGCCGGGGTCGTCATCGGCCTGCCGGCGCTGCGGATCAAGGGCCTGTACCTGGCACTCGTGACGCTCGCGGTCGCCACCCTCTTCCCGGCGGTGGTCGAGCAGTTCTCGGGCATCACCGGCGGAGGCTCGGGGCTCTCGTTGAAGGTCGCCCAGCCCGACTGTCCGCGAGGGCGCCCGGAGTGCCCGGTGCGCTGGGAGTCGCCGATCGACGGACTGGCGTCGGACCAGTGGCGCTACTTCCTGTTCCTGGCGATCACCGTGTTGATGTTCGTGATCGTGGCCAACATCGTGCGGTCACGAACCGGCCGCAGCCTGGTGGCCATCCGCGACAACGAGACCGCAGCGGAGGCGTCGGGGATCCACGTCTCGCGGGTCAAGATCCTCACCTTCGGCACCTCGGCCGCGATCGCGGGGGTGGGTGGCGCCATGCTGGCGCTCAACCTCGGCCGGGTGAACCCCACGACCTTCACGTTGCTCGTGTCGATCTACCTGTTGGTGGCGGTCGTGGTCGGCGGCGCCGCCACGATCATCGGCCCGGCGGTGGGCACGATCGTGGCATCGCTCTTCAGCGATGTCATCGCACCGGAGCTGCCCGGCCGCTTCGAGAACGCCGCACCGGTGATTCTCGGCGTGTTGTTGATCGGCCAGATGCTGCTGGCCCCCAACGGCATAGTCGGTCAGATCCGCGACCTGCAGGCGAGAATCCGCGCAGGTCGCACCAAGAGCGCCGCCGAGGTGCACAATGGTGGGAACACGGGGGCCGGTGGTCCCGGTGCAACGCCCGACGGTGTCGGGTCCGTGTGATCCGCGACAACCAGGAGGAACCAGAGACATGAACCAGTTGTGGAAGCGACTGATCGCAGTGCTGGCCGTCACCATGTTGGTGGCCGCGGCATGTGGTCGGGACGATGATTCGGACTCCGGATCCAATGGAAACGGGGGTGAGTCCGACAACGGCGAGGAGGCATCCGGTGCGTTCATCGATCCGGAGGTGGACTGCACCGACTACCAGGGAACCGCCGGCGTCGAGGGCGACACGATCAAGATCGGCACGATCAGCCCCGCGGACGGCCCGTATGCCATCTACGACAACGTGACCAAGGGGCTCGAGGCCTGGGTGACCTCGGTGAACAGCGAAGGTGGTGTGAAAGCCGGCGACGGGAACACCTACAAGATCGAGCTCGTGCGCGAGAACGACTCCTACGACCCGGCCAAGACCCCCGCGCTCGCCCAGAAGCTGGTCGAACAGGAGGGGATCTTCGCGATCGTCGGTGAGATCGGCACGGAGCCGGCCCTGTCGATACGCGACTACATGAACGACAACTGCGTTCCCAACGTCGCTCTCGCGACCGGATCCAGCGAGTGGAACAAGGCCGACCAGTACCCGTGGTACATCTCGGGTCTGCCGGCCTACGCGATGGAGGCCACCTTCTGGGCCGACTACATCGCGCAGAACAACCCCGAGGCGAAGATCGCCCTGCTGTACCAGGACGACGACTTCGGTCAGGCCTACCGTGACGGGCTGAGCAATGCGGTCGAGAAGCACAACAACGAGGACGGCACCTCGATGGAGATCGTGGCCGAGCAGGGCTACAACCCGCTGTCGGGTACCACCACCGAGGCCGCGACCACCTCGCTCAGCCAGAGCGGCGCGGACGAGTTCATCGTGGGCATCGGCGGCACACCGTGCCCCCAGACCCTCACGTTCATCCCCGACACCTGGGACGTCGATCCGTTCATCTCGGTGACCTGCGCAGGCAACCTTGCGATGACCATCGCCGGTGATGCCGGGGTCGGTGCCATCCAGGCCCAGGCGACCCTGGATCCGGCCGACCCGGCTGACGCCGACCAGCAGGCCGTCAAGGACTTCAAGGAGAAGGCCGGTGCCGCTGGGCTCGACGAAGCCGCACTCAACGGCGGCATCGCCTCGGTCGGCTGGGGGTTCGGCTCCTACTTCGCGCTGCTGCTCGAGCAGTCCGACAAGGTGGACCGTGCGACCCTGATGAACACCGCCTACTCGCTCGACGTCCCGGCGTTCGGCCTGGTGCGCCCCGACATCGAGATCATCACCGATGGCGCCGAGGACCCGTGGGGCATCGAGGGCTTCCGCATCGCCCAGCGCAACGCGGACGGCGGCTGGGACGAACTGGCGCCTGTCAAGAACCGCAACGGCGAGACCCGGCCCCTGATCGACAGCCTCGGCTGACGGGATCGCGCGCGTCGCGGCCCGCTCGGCGACGGCGGGCCGCGACGTTGTGTGTGATCGACCGGCGGGGACCGCGAGCAGAGTCGCTCAGGTGTCCTCGCCGGTCTCGATCGCGAGCAGGTCCTCGGCTGCTTGGCGGACCTGCAGGTCGCGGTCGGCGGTGAGCTCCTCGAGCATCCCGGTGACCTCGGTGCCCTCGAACGAGGCGAGCGCGAGCACGGCCCGTCGCCGTACGTTGGGCCGGTCCCTACATCCAGCGAGCACGGCCGGCAGCCCGCTCGGATCCCCGAGGGCGCCGAGAGCAGCGACCGCGGCCTCCCGGCACCGCGAGTCGTGGTGCTCGGTCGCCGTTGCGGCGAGCGCACCGACACGCTGCCGCCAGGCTGTGTCGTCGTAGCCCCGCGGCAGCTCCCCGCAGGCGAAGGCCGCCACCTCCACCACCCGGTCATCGGGATCGTCCAGCAAGCGGAGCAGCGCTGCTCGGAGATCGACCAGCGTCGCTTCGCCGAAGTCGTTCGAACGGGCGGGCGACCGGTCCCCGGCGGGTAGCTCTGTTGCCTGGAGCTCTGTTGCCTGGAGCTCTGTTGCCGGGAGGTCCGTCGCCCGGAGGTCTGTTGCCTGGAGCTCTGTTGCCGTTAGTTCGGCTGCCGGTAGGCCTGTTGCCGGGAGGTCCGTCGCTCGGAGGTCTGTGGATGTGAACCCCGCTGCGAGCTCCGCGGCCCTCGCTCGCACATCGGGGTGCGGGTCCTCCATGGCGGAACAGAGGGAGCCGGGACCGAGTGAACCGGTGCGACGCAACGCCCCGAGTGCTGCCGCCCGGACGCCGGGATCGGCGTCGGCGAGATGGGCCTCGATGATCCGAAGGTCGCGCTCGTAACCGGCGACGACCACCAGCCGCTCACGTGAGGCGGCCTGTCGTGCGCCCTCAGCAACCGTCGCAGCGTTCGGAGCATCCGCTTGGTCCATATGGCCCTACACTGTGCTGCGGTGCGCCGTGGCGCACCAGTTGCCCGAAACCGACTCCGAGGCCAACTCCAAGAGAGTCTCCGAGAGAGGACAGACCCTTGTCACACATGGTGATATTCCAGGCCCCGGGTGGTAGCCCGGGATACAACCAGTTCGAAACGCTCGACGCAGCGGTCGGCTTCGTGGAGCAGCTCCGCAACGAACGTGACGTCTCCAATGCGAGAATCTTCGCTCTGGAGGAGGTCAAGTTCGAGATGAGGCCCTACTACAAGGTGGAGCTGCAGGCGCTGACGACCACCGCCGGATCGGGCTCGGCGGGCGTGGGGTCAGCGGGCCCGGGTGCGGGCCAGCCCCAGGCGACGGTGTCCTCCGAGCCGGCGCCCGCATCAGCCTCGCCGGCCTCGACCCAGAGCGGCTCCCAGCCCCAGGCCGCGCCTCCCGCTGGTGGGTCCCCCTCAGCTCCTCCGGGGCCCGCCCCTCAATCGGCCCCCTCGGCCCCGTCGGCCCCCTCGGCTCCTCCGCCCGGCGCACAACCGGCCGCGCCGGAACCCTCCAGCTCTCCCGGAGGCGCTCAGCAGGGGGCGGCTCAGGAGTCCGACGAGGACCGGAGCGGCGGACAACCAGCGCGAAGGGGACTGTTCGGTCGCTGAGCCGGTGAGCGGTCCGGAGTCGGACCTGTCCCGGAAAGAACGACGAGATCGTTTCAGGAGATCAACAGAACGGCACCGACCGCGATGATGCTGAGGATCGCTCCGATGAGCAGGGCCGAGCCCACCACGCTGATCGACAGGAGTGCCATCGCGCGGATCCGGCGACCGGGGGTCGGCCTGACATCGCGGGCCCTGAGGTGGACCAGTGGGGTGGCGACGTCGGTGCCCGTCGAGGTGCCGGCCGATGACACGGTGTCCGGAGCTCCCCTGCGTCCGCTCTCAGAGATGCCTCCCGGCTCGCGCTGAACGGGAACTCCGAGGGTGGCAGGCTGGGGGACCGGTCGACGGCCGAACAGCGCGAACCCGAATGCGCCCGCAGAACCCACCACCAGAACGAAACCGACGAGCAGTGCCGACATGACGTCTCCCAGCCTACCCACTGGTCGCGGTGGTACCGATGCGAGCGATCCCGCTCCCCACGGGCACCCCGATGATCCCTCTGCCGGCCGGGGACCCGGCCACCGAAGGCGCAGGTGGTACTGGGCTGCAGGCCTGGTTCTGGCGGTCGGCGCCGTGTTGGGCGCGGCGTTCGTTCCCACCCCGTACGTGCTGATCCAGCCCGGGGCGGTGCGTCCAGCCGGGGACCGGATATCGATCGAGGGCGCGGAGAGCTACCCGGTCGACTCATCGGTGCTGTTCACGACCGTGTTCGTCGACGACGCGACGTTGTTCGGGCTCCTGCGCGGCAGCCTCGACGACGCGATCGAGGTCCGCAGCGACGAGGAGGTCTACGGCGACAGGGGACGCGACGAGACGCGCCGGATCAACCGTCGCGAGATGGATGTCTCGAAGCTGATCGCGGAGCGCGAAGCACTCGACTACCTGGGCTACGACGCGGAGTTCACAGCTGACGGGGTGCGCGTGGTCGATGTGGCCGATGACGTGCCGGCGTCGGAGGTGCTGCGGCCGGACGACGTGATCGTGTCGGTGGACGGGACCGCGGTCCACGTGCCCGAGGAGCTGCGTACCCAGCTGGCGGAGCACATGCCCGGGGACAGCGTCACCCTCGGCATCGAGAGGGGCTACCTCCCGGCCGGTGAGTCGGCTTCGCCGGAGAAGTCGTCGACCGACTCCCTGTCGGTCGACGTCGAGCTCGTCGGGGTTCCCGAGGGCACGGGGTCGGTCCACACCGGCGATGCGGGTGACTCCGACGATGCAGGCAGCCACGACGATGCGGACAGGCCCGACGAGGTGGGTAGCGCCGATGACCCGGGTACTACCGACGAGGACCGCGCTGTGCTGGGCGTGACGGTCGAGCCCTTCAATCCGCGCATCGACTCCGAGGTCCGCATTTCGGTGGATTCCGGCGAGGTGACGGGCCCTTCGGCAGGGTTGGCGTGGTCGCTCGCGATCATCGATGTCCTGACGCCCGGCTCGCTCACCGACGATCGGGATGTCGCCGTCACCGGCGAGATCCTCCCCGACGGCTCGGTCGGTGTCATTGGCGGCACCGTCCAGAAGACCGCAACGGTCGTACGCAACGGGGTCGACGTGTTCATGTTCCCGGCCGGCACGCCCGCGGACGAACAGGCCGAGATGCGCCGCATCGCGGGCGACGACACCGAGTTGGTTCCCGTGGCGACCCTCGATGAGGCGGTGGACCACCTCTCGCCGGGCGGCGTCGGCCCCGGTTGAACCCGCCGTCCCCGGCCGAGTCCTTCCCACCCGACCCCCACCCGACCCCGACCGAGTCTTTCACACCCGACCCCCCACCCCTACACTCCCGCCATGCCAAGGCTCGATCCACCCGATGGCTCACCCGCTGACGGAGCGTTGCACGACGACGTCATGCCGATAGCGCCTCTCGCGGCATCGGAGGTGGCCCGGTGGGACCGGGAGGCCGACGTGGTGGTGGTCGGCCAGGGTTGCGCCGGGGCTGCGGCAGCCATCGAAGCCGCCGAGGCGGGCGCGGAGGTCCTCGCGCTCGAGGCAACGTCCCTGGGTGGGGGCACCTCCGCGATGTCGGGTGGGATCATCTACCTCGGTGGCGGCACCGCTCTGCAGAAGGCTTGCGGCTACTCGGACTCCCCCGAGGAGATGGAGAGGTTCCTGCTCGCGGCGTGCGGCGAGGATGTCGACGAGGCGAAGGTGGCTGCGTATTGCGAGGCCAGCGCGGCCCACTTCGACTGGTTCGTCGACCACGGCGTGCCCTTCGAGGCGAGGTTCCACCCCCAACACGACATGGAACCTCCCGACGACTCGGGGCTCTTCTATTCGGGTGGAGAGGACTCGTGGCCGTTCACCGGGATCACATCACCGGTGCCCCGCGGTCACATCGCGAAGACCCCAGGTGCTGCCGGCGGATTCCTCATGCAGCACCTGCTCGGGGCAGTGGCAGCGACGACCACCCAGATCCTCACTGATACGACCGCCACCCGCCTGGTGTACGACGACTCCGAGGTGGTGGGGCTCGTTGCGCAGGTCGAGGGCGCGCCGGTGCTGGTCCGCGCCCGGGGCGGCGTGGTGCTAGCCGCTGGTGGGTTCATGTCGAACCCGGCAATGGTCGAGCACCACTGCCCGATCGCTTCGAGGATCAACGTTCCCCTGGCCACGCCGCTCGACGACGGCCGCGGGATCCGCATGGCTCAGGGGGTGGGCGCCGCGCTGGGGGGTATGGACCAGATCGAGGTCGCGACCCCGATCACCCCGCCGCGTGAGATCGTGCGGGGCATCCTGGTCAATGCGAAGGGTGAGCGCTTCATCAACGAGGACACCTACTTCGGCCGCGTTGGCAGGGAGTGCCTGTTCAACCAGAACGCGGAGGTCTACATGGTGCACTCCGATGAGAGCTTCGTGCTCAACAACTCCGGGTACCACCCGCAATGGGTCGCGGAGACCGCCGAGGACCTCGAAGCCGAGATCGGCCTACCCTCGGGGTCCCTGGCCGCCACCCTGGAGCACTACAACGAGCACGCCGCCAGGGGTGAGGACCCTGTCCAGCACAAGGCCCCGGAGTGGGTGATCCCGTTGGAGCCCCCCTATGGCGCCATCGACATCGGTCTCGAGCGCAGCTGGTACGCGGGGTTCACCCTGGGAGGGGTGCGAACCGACGTACACGGCGCGGTCCTCGATGCCCATGCGGACGCGATTCCGGGGCTGTTCGCGGCCGGCCGAACCACCAAGGGCATCGGTGGAACGGGCTATGTGAGCGGGATGTCGCTGGGAGACGGAACCTTCTTCGGTCGCCGAGCCGGGGCCTCGGCCGCACGGCGCTCCGCCCGAGCATCCCCCGATCGCCTCGACTGACCGCACCGGTTGGCAGCGTCGTGTGACCGCGTTCCTCGCCATTGTGAGGGCGCGTCGGGGTCACGAACTGGAGAAATCGTCGTTGTGGGGCCGCGATGTCCACCACGGAGGAGGTG
>CAYVYG010000080.1:8642-10732 GCA_964454385.1 uncultured Microthrixaceae bacterium | reverse complement strand
CCAACCCCCACCACCCTGCCCGCCAACACCCTGCCGGTCGACACCCTGCCGGTCACCACCCCGGGAAACACCCCCCTGCGAGAACATGACCACCACCCTAAAGAAGGGGTGTGACACGCATGATGGACACGCCTGTTCACTCACTTACGACCTGCCGCACGACACCCTGTTCGGGCAGAGCGGCAGCCAACGTGGGCTACTGTGCCGGTTGTGCCCGGTGCCGCCGGCGACCCGGTCCGGTCGCACCAGAGGACAACCCGCTGCGACACCTGGAGGTGGACCGTGAACAGAGCCGTGAACAGTGCTACCGGCCGGAGAGCCACACGCAACAGAGCGCTCGGCCTGATAGCGCTGGCGGCCACCGCATCGCTCCTGGCGGCTGGTTGCGCCTCCGAGGACGAGGACGCGAGCAACGGGGATTCGGGAGGATCCGCCGGCAACGGTGATGTCGTGGTGTGCCAGGTGACCGACACGGGCGGAGTCGACGACCGCTCGTTCAACCAGACCGCGAACGAGGGCCTGAAGCGTGCCGAGGAGGAGCTCGGCGTCAAGGGCAACGTGCTCGAGTCCAAGGGCGAGGCCGACTTCGAGCCCAACCTGAAGGCGTTCGTCGACCAGGGTTGCGACCTGATCATCCCGGTCGGGTTCCTGCTCGATGCCGCCACCCAGGCATCCGCGAAGGACAACCCCGATCAGAAGTACGCGATCGTGGACGTGGACTTCTTCGACACCGAAGCCGAAGAGGACGTCACCCTTGACAACGTCGAGGAGCTCACCTTCGCGACCGACCAGGCGGCGTTCCTCGCCGGCTACCTGGCCGCCGGCTCCACAAAGACCGGAAAGGTCGGCACCTTCGGAGGCATCGACATCCCCACGGTGACGATCTTCATGAACGGCTTCCTCGCCGGTGTGCAGCAGTACAACACCGACAACGGCACCGACGTCGAGGTGCTGGGCTGGGACGGAAGCGACGGTCTGTTCACCGGTGACTTCGAGGACCAGGACAAGGGCAAGCAGACCACGAAGTCGCTCATCGACGAGGGCGCCGACATCGTCATGCCCGTGGCGGGCCCGGTCGGCCTCGGTGCGGTCGAGGCTGCCAAGGAAGCCGACGGCGTGAAGCTCATCTGGGTGGACACCGACGGCTGCATCTCGGTGCCCGACGCGTGCGATCTGTTCCTCACATCGGTTCAGAAGAAGATGGACGTCGCGGTGTTCGACAGCATCAAGTCGGTCGTCGACGGAGACTTCGAGGCCGGCCTGTACGTCGGAACGCTCGAGAACGACGGGGTCGGCATCCCAGAGCTCGGAGCAGACGTTCCCGAGGAGCTCGCGAAGAAGATCGACGAGTACCGCGAAGCGATCATCGCGGGTGACCAGTCGGTCGAGCCGAGCTGATCCGGGGCCCGGTCGCTCCGAGGTCAAGGCCCCCACACCGTGAGACCCCGACAGCGTGACCCCTACACCGTGACCCCGACGTCGTGAAGGTCGAGCTGCGGGGGATAACCAAGCGGTTCCCCGGCGTGATCGCGAACGAGCAGGTGGCCCTCGCCGTGTCCAGCGGCGAGGTCCTCGCTCTGCTGGGAGAGAACGGTGCCGGCAAGTCCACACTCATGAACGTCCTCTACGGGCTGTACCACGCCGAGGAGGGTGAGATCCTCATCAACGACACGCCGGTGCGCTTCGACTCCCCCGGCGACGCGCTCGATGCAGGCATCGGTATGGTCCACCAGCACTTCATGCTGGTTCCGGTGTTCACCGTGGCAGAGAACCTGATGCTGGGCAACGAGGTGACGCATGGGCCGCTCGGGCGGCTCGACACCGAGGCCGCGCGCCATCGCATCGCGGAGCTCTCGCGGCGCTACGGGCTGGCCGTGGATCCCGATGCCACGATCGAGGACCTGTCGGTCGGGGTCCAACAGCGCGCAGAGATCCTCAAGGCCCTCTACCGCGACGCCGCAGTGCTGATCCTCGACGAGCCCACCGCGGTTCTGACACCCGCGGAGATAGCGGAGCTGGAGAGCATCATCAGGTCGTTGGCCGATGCGGGCAAGGCGGTAGGCGGTTTTATAAAATTCGCTTCCCGAGTA
>CAYVYG010000080.1:0-8632 GCA_964454385.1 uncultured Microthrixaceae bacterium | reverse complement strand
TCGGTGAGGTGATGCGGGTCGCGGACCGCATCGCGGTGCTGCGGGGAGGACGCCTCGTCGGCGAGACGACGCCCGCGGCTACAGATGAGGCATCGCTCGCCGAGCTGATGGTCGGCCGCGCGGTAGCGCTCACGGTGGACCGGGCTCCCGCAACACCCGGCGACACGGTGCTCGATGTGCGGGGCCTCTCGGTGACCGACGACCGCGGCGCGGTCGCGGTCGATTCGCTCGACTTCGAGGTCCGAGGCGGTGAGATCCTCGCGGTGGCCGGGGTGCAGGGCAACGGTCAGACCGAGCTGGTGGCGGCTCTGTGCGGGCTCCGCGAACCGCTGACCGGGACGGTCCTGTTGGACCGGGACGACGTGACCGGCGCGTCTCCCGCGGAGCTGTTCGCGCGCGGCGTGGGCCACATCCCCGAGGACCGCCAGAACGACGGCCTGGTCGGTCCGTTCTCGGTTGCCGACAACCTCGTGCTCAACACCTACCGCTGGGAGCCTTACGCGAAGGGGCCGCTTCGCGACCACGACGCGGTGCGGACCAATGCGCTGGAACTCACCGCGGCGTTCGACGTGCGGACCGCTTCGGTCGAAGCACCCGCGGGCACCCTCTCGGGGGGCAACCAGCAGAAGGTGATCGTCGCACGGGAGTTCACCCACTCACAGCGCCTGCTGGTAGCCGCACAGCCCACCCGGGGCCTCGATGTCGGATCGATCCAGTACATCCACTCGCGCATCGTCGCCGAGCGCGACTCGGGAGCGGCGGTGCTGCTCGTGTCAGCCGAACTCGATGAGGTGCTCGCCCTGGCCGACCGGGTTGCGGTCATGTACGAAGGCCGCTTCGTCGGAGTGCTGGAGGGCGACGAGATCGGCCGCAGCCGCATCGGGCTGCTGATGGCGGGTCACGAGGAACACGACGAAGCCGTGCGATGAGCCGCGGAACCCCACGATGACCGTCGCGTCCGACTCGGCAACCGCCGGTGACGAGCCGCCCGGGCAGCCCGACGAGCGCGCGTCGGGTTGGCCGTCGCGCATCTACGAGACGATGAAGGTGCCGGTCCTCGCGGTGTTCTCGGCACTCGTGGTGGGTGGGTTGTTGATCATGTTCACCGACGACGACGTCCTCTGGGCGTGGGCGCGCTTCTTCAACGACCCCGTGCGTGCGCTCTCACGATCGGTGGACACCGTCTCTCAGGCGTACTCGGCGCTGTTGCGGGGTGCGATCGGCTCACCGGCGGCCATCTCGGAGTCGCTGCTGCGTGCCACCCCCTTGGTCCTGGCCGGCCTCGCGGTCGCGTTCGCCTTCAAGGCCGCGTTGTTCAACATCGGAGCCAACGGCCAGATGACCATCGGAGCGACGCTGGGCGCGTGGGTCGGTTTCAGCTTCGATGTCAGCGGCCCACTCGTCATCGTCGTGGCGCTCTGTGCAGGGGTGGCCGGTGGAGCGCTCTGGGGTGGCATCGCCGGGGTGCTCAAGGCGACCACCGGAGCGCACGAGGTCATCACCACGATCATGTTGAACTTCATCGCAGGGCTCCTGCTGGCCTATGCGCTGACCACCGATGCGTTCCTCCCACCCGGTCAGGGAAACCCGGTGTCCAAGCCGATCCTCGACCAGGCGCGCCTGCCCCGACTGATCGGCGGCGAACGGGTCGACATCGGCATCCTCATAGCGCTGGCCGCAGTCGTGGTCATCTGGTGGATCCTCGATCGCTCGACTCTCGGGTTCCAGGTCAAAGCCGTCGGTCTGAACCCGCACGCAGCCCGATATGCGGGCATGCGGGTGGCAACGATCACCGGGGTCACGATGGCGATCTCGGGTGCGCTGGCGGGGCTCGGAGGCGCAACGCTGCCGTTGGGTCCCACGGGCTCGTTGACCGCGGGGATCATCGGGACCCTCGGGTTCGACGCGATCGCCGTTGCGCTGCTCGGACGCTCGAACCCCTGGGGAGTGCTCGGCGCTGGGATGCTCTTCGGCGCACTCAACGCCGGTGCAGTGCGGATGCAGGCCGAGACCCAGATCTCCTTCGACATCGTCATCGTCATCCAGGCACTGATCATCCTGTTCGTCGCCGCGCCGGCGCTGGTGCGCGCGATCTACCGGGTCCGCACCGCGGACACCGAAGCACCGGTGTTCACCTCCTCGTGGGGCTCGTGAACGTGGGGGCCCCACCGCAGAGCTCCGTCGATGCACCCGGGGTATCCGGATCGACCGAGGCAGCTCTGATCGCAGGTGCGCGCCGGCGCGCGGTGCGCCGCGGGGTCATCTGGGTGGTGACCGGGGTGGGGGTGATCTGGCTCTTCGCCGCCGGTGTCCCCTCGGTGCAGCAGTCCACCTGGAACCTCTCCACGACCACCGACCTCGCGCTCACCCTCCCGTCCGCCACCACATCGTTCGTCCTCGGTGGGCTCATCACCGCGCTCGGCGTCGTGCAGATCGTGCGGCCGCTGCGCGGCGCCGGCTACCTGTCGGTGCTCGTGGTGCTGCTGGTGGTGAGCGCATTCCTGACCTGGGCGACCGCGGACCAGTCGTTCTCGATGGTCGGGATGCTCCAGTCGACGGTCACCCGCGCCACCCCTCTCGCGCTCGGTGCCCTCGCAGGCGTCCTGTGCGAACGCGCAGGGGTGGTCAACATCGCGATCGAGGGCATGATGCTCTTCAGCGCGTTCGTGGCCGCGTTCGCCTCGAGTGCGTCGGGCAACCTGTGGCTCGGGATGCTGGTCGGCGTGGCCGGTGGGGCCCTGCTCGCATGGGGCCACGCCGGACTGTCGGTGACCTACCGGGTCGACCAGATCATCTCGGGCACCGCCATCAACTTCTTCGCCACCGGGATGACCGCGTACCTCGCCGCGTCGGTGCTGACCGCCAACCCCGAGCTCAACCGATCGGGGACCTTCGGGAACTGGAGGATCCCGTTGCTGGGGGACATCCCCTTCGTGGGCGAGTTCCTCTTCGACAACAACATCTACGTCTATGTCATGTACGTGTTGTTGCCGTTCGTGACCTGGATGCTGTTCCGGAGCCGCTGGGGGCTCCGGGTGCGATCGGTCGGGGAGCATCCGAGAGCAGCCGACACCGTGGGAATCGACGTGTTCAGCATCAGGTACCGCTCGGTGGTGCTCGGCGGCATGGCGGCCGGGCTCGCAGGTTCGTTCCTGCCCCTCGGATCGGTCGGGTCGTTCCAGGAGGACATGACCGCGGGCCGTGGCTTCATAGCGCTGGCGGTGATGATCTTCGGTCGCTGGAACCCGATCGGCGCGCTCGGAGCGGCCCTGTTGTTCGGCTTCGCGGAGTCGCTCAACTCGAAGCTCGCGATACTCGGCACGCCCATACCCTCGGAGTTCCTGTTGATGGCACCCTATGTGGTCACGCTGTTCGTGGTGGCGGGCTTCGGTGGGCGTGCCCGCCCGCCGGCGGCCGACGGCCAGCCCTACGAGACCGATTGACCGGGCGACCGACACAGCGCGCAGTAGGAGCGAACCGCGAGCACTCCAACACGACAACGACACACGAGGTGAATAGGTGACCGCCCCCGACGAGCCGACCCAGCCGACCCAGACGACCCGGCAGGTCCAGACGACCCGGCTGACGGAACCGATCGAGGCGGACTGGGACGAGTTGCGCCGTAGGGCCCGCTCGATGCTCGAGCGGTCCTACGCCCCCTACTCCGGCGTGCGGGTGGGGGCGGCGGGGATCACCAACGATGGCACCGTCGTGACCGGTTGCAACGTGGAGAACGCCTCGATCGGAATCGGGATCTGCGCCGAGGTCAACCTCGCGGGCACGCTCGTCGCGAGCGGCGGCGGCCGGTTGCGGGCACTCGCCGTGGTGGCGGGCGACGGCGAGCCGATCATCCCGTGTGGCCGCTGTCGCCAGTTCCTCTACGAGCTGGGTGGTTCGGAGCTGTTGGTAGCGACCCAGCACGGTGTCCTCACCCTCGGCGAGTTGCTCCCCCACCCCTTCGGTCCCGACGACGTCGCGGTCCGGGCGGGATGAGCACGACGATCCTCGATGTGATCCGCACCAAGCGCGACGGTGCGGCGCTGAGCGAGGAGCAGATCCGTTGGTTCGTCGCCAACTACACGGCGGGCACGGTCGCCGACGAACAGGCTGCGGCGCTGTTGATGGCGATCGTGTGGCGGGGTCTCGACGAACGGGAGCTTCGGATGTGGACCCGCGAGATGATCGACTCCGGTGTGCGCATGGACCTCTCCGGGGTGCCACGCCCGACCGTCGACAAGCACTCGACCGGCGGTGTGGGGGACATGATCTCGCTGGTGCTGTGCCCGCTGGTGGCGGCGTGCGGCGCGGCGGTACCGCAGCTGTCCGGGCGCGGCCTCGGCCATACCGGTGGAACGCTCGACAAGATGGAATCGATCCCGGGGTGGAGCCCATACGTCAGCCGCGAACGGTTCGCAGAGCTGTTGGAGGACCCCGGCGCGGTCATCTGCGCTGCGGGCGATGACCTGGCGCCCGCGGACCGCAGGCTCTACGAGCTGCGTGACGTGACCGGCACCGTGGAGTCGATCCCGCTGATCGCGAGCTCGATCATGTCGAAGAAGATCGCCGAGGGCACGGCGTCACTGGTGCTCGATGTGAAGTTCGGCTCCGGAGCGTTCATGGTCGAACCGGACCGGGCGCGCGAGCTCGCCGGGACGATGGTCGGCCTGGGAACCGCAGCGGGAGTGGCGACGACCGCTGTGTTGACACGCATGGACACGCCGCTGGGAAACGCCGCTGGCAACGCGCTCGAGGTCACCCAGGCGCTCGACGTGCTCGCCGGTGGTGGGCCACCCGACGTGGTCGAGCTGACGGTCGCGCTCGCGGGGGTGATGTGCGAGCTCGCGGATCTCGATGCCGATCCGGCGGACGTGCTCGCCTCCGGGAGAGCGATGGACACCTGGCGCTCGATGGTCCGTGCCCAAGGGGGCGACCCCGACGCGGCGCTGCCGGTTGCTCCTCGTGTCGAGACCCTGACCGCGGGGCGCGACGGCTGGGTCACAACACTCGACGCACGCGCGGTCGGAGAAGCCACCCGGCTGCTCGGCGCAGGCCGGGCACGCAAGGAGGATCCCGTATCACCATGCGCCGGGATCCGATGGGCGGTGCGCCCCGGCGATCGCGTCGTACGCGACCAGGCCGTCTTCGAGTTGCACACCGAGGAGCCGGAGCGCATCGCGGCGGCCCGTGGTGTGCTAGACGGCGCTTTCCAGGTGGGCGACGAACCCCCGACCATTCCGGCTCTCATCCTCGAGAGACTCGGCTGACCCCACCCGCGCCTCCCCCACCGAACTGTCCGGTGAGGCACACGCATATGTGGTCCCACAGCGGACAGTTCGCCGGGGGTGGGCGCTCAGGGGGCGGGGGTGGCGAGGCCCTTGGCACGGTTCGGTGCGACTCCGAGCGCGGTCGCGACATCCGCAGCAGCGTCGCGGCGACTGCGGCCCTCGAAGATGCGCTCCTCGATCGCTTCGCGGACCTCGTCGTCGCTCGGCTCGGTCCGCGGCGGAGCCGCGGCCAGCACCACGACGTGCTCGCCGCGCGGCGCCTGATCCGCCAGGTGCGCAACCGCCTCCGCGAGGGTGCCCCGCCAGGTGTGCTCGTGGAGCTTGGTCAGCTCACGGCTCAGCGAGACCTGCCGCCTCGGCCCGCACTCGATCACCAGATCATCGATCAGCCTGGCGACCCGCTGCGGCGACTCGTAGAGCACCACCGGCACCGGCGATGCGGCGATCTCCGCCAGCCGCTCGGTGCGGGCTCTGCCCTTGCGCGGAAGGAAACCCTCGAAGCGGAAGCGTCCCGCGCCGTCGAGCAGGCCGCTCAGCACGGCTGCAGACACACCCGCGAACGGCCCCGGCACCACCTCGACCGGGACACCCGATCGAAGCGCGGCTGACACCACTTCGGCGCCCGGATCCGACATCCCGGGTGTCCCCGCATCGGTGACCACCGCGATGACCTCGCCGCGGGTCGCCGCCTTGGCGAGTGCACCAGCGACGGCCCGCTCGGTGTGCTCGTCGACGCGGACGAGCTTCGGAGCTCCGATCCCGAGGTGCTCGAGCAGCTTGCCGGTGCGTCGGGTGTCCTCACAGGCGATCCGGTCAGCCGACGCCAGTACCTCGGTGGCGCGTCGCGAGATGTCACCGAGGTTGCCGATCGGGGTTGCCACCAGCGCGATCCGACCGTCGCCTCGTTTGCGGTGTTCCGCGGGTTTCACCTGACCTCCAGATGATCGCCGGGGCGCAGGTTCCACTCACGGAACGTGCCGGCACGCGCCTCGAACACGATCGTGGGACGCAATCCGGGCCGTGAGATCCGCCAGGGCCTCATCGTGACCACCCGGCGAACGGTCCCGTCGGTTTCACAGAACGCCGCGTCGATCCCGAAGCGCATGCCGATCGTGTGGACCGACCGTGCCTTCAGGCGCAACACGCCGTCGAAGTCGTCGCGGCCCAACAGGCCCTTGCGCCTGGCCGCTCTGCCATCGGCCAGCTCGACCGATGCGAGCACGGCGCCGTCTCTCACCAGCCATGCCATGAGCCAAAGCTACCGGTAGTCGGCCATGGCGTTACCCAGGCCAGTCATCCCGAACACGGCCGGTGGCTCAGACGTTGAAGAGGAACTCGACCACGTCACCGTCGAGGACCTCGTAGTCCTTGCCCTCGGTGCGCACCCTGCCCGCCTCGCGAGCAGCCGCCCATCCTCCGAGAGCCAGCAGCTCCTCGGCCTGGATCACCTGCGCGCGGATGAACCCCCGCTCGAAGTCGGTGTGGATCACCCCCGCCGCGCGCGGCGCACGGGAGCCCGCCCGGAAGGTCCAGGCCCTTGTCTCCTTCTCACCGGTGGTCAGGAAGGTCCGCAGTCCCAAGAGTTCATAGACCGCGTGCAGGAACGAATCGAGAGCCCCCCTGCCGAGACCCAGCGCCTCGAGCATCTCCGCACGCGAATCGGCGTCGAGCATCGCTGCCTCGGCCTCCAGCTGGACGCACAACCCGATCACCGCGCTGTCACCCCGGTTGCCGAACGCGTCGCGCACCGGCGCCAGCACCGCTTCTGGATCCTCGAGCTGTGCTTCGTCGAGGTTCACCAGTGCGAGCGCCGGCTTGGCGGTCAACAGGTTGTAGCCGCGCAGCAGAGCCAGGGCGTCGTCGTCGAGGTCGGCACGGTACAGGGGAGTCCCGGCGCGCAGCGCCTCGAGGGCGGTGTCGAGCGCTGCCACCTCCCCCAGCAGCGACTTGTCGCCCTTGGCGGCCTTGCGTCGCTTCTCGGCCTGCTTGTCGAGCGATTCCAGGTCCGCGTAGACCAACTCGAGCTCCAGGGTCTCGAGCTGTTCGAGCGGATCGTCGGTACCGGGCACGTCCTGGTCGCGGAACGCGCGCAGCACGAACACCAGTGCGTCGACCTCACGAATGTGTGACAGGAACCGGTTTCCCAGGCCCTCGCCCTGCGCGGCGCCCTTGACGAGCCCCGCTATGTCGACGAACTGCACCGTGGCGTGGATCGACTGCGCGCTCTGTGACATCTCGGCGAGGCGCTCGACGCGGTCATCTGGAACCCTCGCCACTCCGACGTTCGGATCCACGGTCGCGAAGGCGTAGGGCGCGGCGAGGGCGCCGCCACCGGCGAGCGCGTTGTAGAGCGACGACTTGCCGGCATTTGGCAGGCCCACGAACCCGAATCGTTCCATGTCGGTCGAGGATAGAGCGGTCGAGGAGACAGGGCCGTCGAGGACAACAGCACCAGGGGATGGGGCGCGCACCGGTTGCGGCGCGCCCGTAGGCCCGCGGTGACAGACTGCGGGCATGCTCACCTTCGAAGTAGAGGATCCCCGTGCCGCCATCTTCCTCGACCCCGTGATGAGCACCGACCCGGTGCGCTGGCACGAGATCGCAGCCCGACTGCGCAGCGAGTCACCGGTCTTCGAGGTGACACACGAGTTCTTCAGCCCGTTCTACGCGCTCACCCGTCACGAGGACGTGTTCGAGGTCTCGCGACGCAACGACATCTGGCACAACACGAGGCGCTCGGTGCTGATGCCCGACATGCAACAACAGATGCTCGAGGCGATGGGCCTCTCGCCGCACTCGCTGGTCCACATGGACGGCCACGAGCACTCCGAGCACCGCAAGGTGACCAACGACTGGTTCAAACCAGCGGCTGTCAAGAAACGCCAGGACGCGATCGCCGCGATCGCGGACGACTTCGTCGAGAAGATGCGTGACATGGGTGGCGAGTGCGACTTCGCGAAGGACATAGCGGTGCCCTACACGCTGCACGTGATCATGGACATCTACGGGGTGCCACCAGAGGACGAACCGAAGATGCTCGAGTTGACCCAGGGCATGTTCGGCGCCGCGGATCCCGAGTTCATGGGAGACATGAGCGATCCGTTCGAGACCGTCGTGTCCACGATCGAGGGCTTCAAGGAGTACTTCGCGGCGATCACCGAGGACCGCAGGGCGCACCCCGCCGACGACCTGGCTACGGTCATCGCCAACGGCGAGGTCGACGGCTGCCCCCTGGGTGAGACCCAGGAACTTTGGTACTACATCATCGTCGCCACCGCTGGTCACGACACCACGAGCTACGGGCTCTCCGGCGGACTGCACGCGCTGCTCGAGCATCCCGACCAGCT
>CAYVYG010000079.1:0-10739 GCA_964454385.1 uncultured Microthrixaceae bacterium | reverse complement strand
GAAGTTCAGCCGGCAAGGGAAGTTCAGCCGGCAAGGGAAGTTCAGCCGGCAAGGGTTCGACCAAGAAAGGTTCGAGTCCTTCCGACGAGGCCGGGTCGAAAGGGCCGGGCCGAAGCGTCAAGAGCCAGAAGGCTCACGAGAACGCTCAGGGAACACGCAAGTCAGGTGGCAGCGAATCGGGACCGAAGAGGTCGAGGGGATCTGGCAGACGCTCGGGTGAACCGCGTCGCTGAGAAGCACCGGTGTGTGGCACCCGCAAACGATACCGGTGTGCGGCACCGAAAACGATATGTACTCCAGGAGGCATCGTGGAATGGGTTGAGACAACGGGCAAATCGGTCGAGGAAGCAACGAACATGGCGCTCGATCGGTTGGGTGTGCTCGACACCGAGGCAGAAGTCGAGATCGTCGAGGAACCGAGTCAGGGTATGTTCGGACGGATCCGGGGACAGGCGAGGGTCCGCGCTCGGGTTCGTCCGTCCACCCCGCCGCCGAAGACGGATCGACAGCGAAAAGGTCGCAGGTCGTCCGAGAAGGACACGGGCCGGTCCCAGAACCAGTCCGAGAAGGAGCCGGTCGGAACAACCGCACCGAGCAGCTCCTCGAAGAAGGCCAAGGAAGCTCCGAGTCAGCCCAAGCACTCTGCTCAGAGCGATCGCGAACCGATGCCGGAGGACGAGCAACGCAGTGCGGGCGAAGACTTCCTGAGAGGTCTGATCGAAGCTTTCGGACTCGAGGCGAGCATTTCCAGTTCGCTCGACGCCGACGGGATCCTTGCGTTCGAGGTCGAAGGCGAACGACTCGGGCTTCTGATGGGCCCTGGGCTCAACACGCTCGACGCGGTCCAGGAGGTGTGCAGGAACGCCATCCAGCGGCGAGCCGAAGGTCGTGAGTACGGAAAGGTCCACCTGGATGTGAGCGGTGTCAGAGCTGCTCGCACCGCAGCGCTGGAGGACTTCGTGCGGGAACAGGCGCAAGTCGTCGCTGGCTCGGGTGAGGACGTGATCTTCGAGGTGATGTCGCGGACGGACCGCAAGACCGTGCACGACGTGATCTCGGGTGTCGATGGCGTCGAGACCGAGTCCGTCGGAGAGGACCCACGTCGGCGGGTGGTTCTGCGGCCGGCCTGACGGACCATCACCGAGGCCCGCTGCGCTCGCGCAGATGACCCCGCAGTTGTCCGCCCGCCTGGATGAGATCCTGGAGAGATCGCGATCGATCGGCTTTCTCGGACCGGGGCCGCTGTACACGCACCTGCGCAACGCGCTCGGCTTCTCCGAAGCCGTTCCGCAGAAGTCCTCCGTTCTCGATCTCGGCGCTGGCGGAGGGGTTCCGGGCCTGCCGTTGCTGGTCGACCGTGGTGATCTGAGCGTGACGCTGGTTGATGCATCCCGTCGACGCACGGAGTTCCTCGAGGACGCAACGGAACGCTTGGCGCGGGTGGATCCATCGATCGAGGAGCGGGTCCGGGTGGTGAGAGGGCGCGCGGAGGAACTGGCGAGTTGCGTTGAGTACAGGGGTTGCTTCGACGCCGTGGTATCGAGGTCCTTTGGTCCACCCGCAGTGACAGCCGAGTGCGCGAGGCCGTTCCTGCGCACCGGCGGGGTGTTGGTCGTGAGCGAGCCACCCGACCTTTCTGCAGTGACCGACGAGCGATGGCCCGACGGTCCGCTCTCCGAACTCGGCATGAGGTTCGACCGTGCCTACCGATGCCAGGGAAGTGGCTATGCCGTCCTGGAAGCTCTTGGCGAATGTCCGGTGCTGCTTCCTCGGCGCACGGGCGTTGCCGCACGGAGGCCGATCTACTGAGGTGTTCGATGGAACTTCCGTATGGTTGTTCCACGTGGAACAACCTGGCGGCGATTGTGGAATCGCACCCCGCTGTGACAGCAGCGTCCCGCTTTGGCCTGCACATCCGGGCGGACACTGTCCGCCAAGTGTGGACCAGGGTGGAGACGCCAGTTCACGAACAGCACCACCTCGAGAGATGAGTTGGTGCTGAGCTCCTCGGCCCCGACCGGGATCGACGGGTTTCGCGCGGCTTCGGCCCAGGTCGGCTGCATCGAGATGTTCGGACCGTCCACCGCTCGGCACAGGCCGGTCGACGTCAGTCAGCACTCCCTGCGCAGGAGTACCCTTGCCGTACAGCTCAGCAAAGGAGGTGTGGGCCGGGTACACGACAGGTACACGAGTAGACGAGCTACACCGAATGGGCCAGTTGCGTCGAGTATGCGTAGCCAGGTGAGAGCCAGCCGACGTAACGCCATCAGGCGCCATCGGAACCAGGTGATTCCGGGACGATCCTCCGGGTTCCGCACACCCTTGCAACCCAGCATCGGCCTGTTCCCACAGCACGACAACATGTGCGATGTCACAACGCAGAACCATGACGTCAGACCGCAGAAGCGGTGCTGTGTCCGACCGCGGCGCATAGTTGTTCCACGTGGAACAATAAGGACAGAACCGCTGCAAAGGCTTGACCGGCGGTTCCGTGGCGTCAAGGATGTCGGTTGGTGATCTCGCTCTCTGATCACCGTCCATCGGTTCCGGAGCCTCAAATCTCTGCGTAGACCAGGAGATGATTCCTTGCCCAACCCTTTCGATCCCAGAGCTGGGTCCCAGGTGACCGAGGGCGATGACTTCAGACGGGCAAGCCAGCCCGCCGTCGAGGTCACGAGTCCCGAGCGGGAAGTCGATCCATCGGCGGAGGACCTTCCAAGGTACGAGCCGGGCCATCGTGAGCCCGAAAGGGACACGTACACCTCAGACCTGCATGCCACGGATGAGCATCTCCCGGGTGAGCGGGTCCGATACGAGGGCGTCGACGATGTCGTGTCTTCTCAGGAGGGGGCTATGCCAACGCGCTCGCCCGAGGAGGCTGCCGGCTCACCACTCACAGGCCCCGTGCGCGAAGGCGTTGCTGAGACGACCACGCCCCGGATCATCGCAGTAGCGAACCAGAAGGGCGGGGTCGGAAAGACGACCACCACGGTCAACATGGGTGCCGCTCTGGCAGAGCTCGGGCACCGGGTCCTGATCGTCGACCTGGATCCTCAGGGAAACGCCACCACAGGTCTGGGAATCAACTATCGGGTTCTCGACCAGACCATGTACGACGTGATGCTCTCGGGACTCCCGATAGATGATTGCATCGAACCGACGGAGGTGAAAGGCCTCTTCGTGGCTCCTGCGAGCCTGGATCTGGCTGGCGCCGAAGTCGAGCTGGTCTCCTCGTTCAACCGGGAATCCAAGCTTGCACGCACGCTTGATGAGGTCGCTGATCAATACGACTACATCCTGATCGATTGTCCACCCTCACTGGGGTTGCTGACGGTCAACGGCCTGGTCGCGGCAACAGAGGTGATGGTTCCGATCCAGTGCGAGTACTACGCCTTGGAGGGCCTCGCCCAACTCACCCGCAACATTGAACTGATCCGTGACAACCTCAACCCCGGACTGCACATAGCCAACATCGTGATGGTGATGTATGACAACCGCACGAAGCTTGCCGAACAGGTCGTCAGCGAGGTCCGGGACCACTTCGGCAGCATCGTCTGTCGGAACATGATCCCTCGGAACATCAAGCTCTCGGAAGCACCGTCGTTCGGTCAGCCGATCACGATCTATGCTTCCGCATCGAGAGGCGCTGTCGCGTACCGGGAACTGGCGAGGGAGGTCAGCGGTGTCTCGTAAGGGAGGCCTGGGACGTGGCCTGACCTCATTGATTCCCCCGGGCGCACCGCCCGATGCCGAACGAGCCGAGGGCTCAGGACTCACGGAGGTGCCGATCACCTTGGTGAGTCCGAATCCCAACCAGCCACGACGCCACTTCGATGAAGAAGGTCTCGACGAACTGGCCGCGAGCATGGCCGAGCTGGGGATTCTGCAACCACTGCTGGTTCGCAGGGTCGAATCGGGATACGAGCTGATCGCCGGCGAGCGACGGCTGCGCGCCGCACGAAGGGCCGGCATGCTCCATGTCCCGGTGGTGATACGCGACGCTGTTGGTGCGGCGTCGTTGGAAGAGGCGCTGGTGGAGAACCTGCACCGCCAGGATCTGAACCCCCTCGAGGAAGCCGCCGCGTATCAGAGGCTGGTGGAGGAGTACGGCTACACCCAGGAGAAGGTTGCCGAACGCGTCGGCAGGAGCAGGAGTGCGGTTGCCAACCTCTTGCGCCTGTTCCAGCTCACCCCCGCGGTCCAGAAGCTCGTGGGTGAGGGACTACTCAGCGCAGGACATGCGAAGGTGCTGCTGTCTCATCCTGACCGTGCCTACCAGGAGTCACTTGCCAAGAGGGTCGTTCGGGAGAACCTGACCGTTCGCCAACTCGAGGACCTCATACGAGAGCGTCAACGCCTCGAAGGCCGATCATCCGGCAGCGACGATCTCCCCGGCGACGAAGTGCTCGACGATGGGCGCGATGCGGCTGGAGGCGAGGATCCGGGTGTAGAGCCGTCATCCGAACGCTCCAAGCTCCGCCAGCCCGGTCTGATGGAGCTGGAGGAGTTGCTGGCCGGTCATCTCGACACACGGGTCGCGATCACCATGAGCTCGAAGCACGGCAAGGTGACGATCGACTTCGCGGATCTGGAGGACCTCGAGAGGATCTACAGACGGATGATCTCTCACGGCTGAGGCCTAGCGGCAAGGCCTAATGGTGGAGGCGGCTTGGAGACCGATGGCTGAAGCCCCTATCAGAGCCTTGACAGAGCCCTCGGGTAGAGCTTGAGACCGGATATCCACAGCGGGGGATAAACCTGTGGGAAAGCGCAAGACGCTATGGATGCCAGACCTCTGGTCGAGGTTCAGGGAGTACGCCAGGATGCCAGCGCTCTGACCAGAGACGTGGCGACGAGGTCACGGTGTTGGGGCGCGTCCAAGCCGTGACCGAGCCGTAGAGCCACCGCAGGAGCACGGGTCTCGCGCAGGACGGGTAGGCGCATGCCCCGTGCCACCGCCAATCCGGTCGCGGGCAACTGGGCGATCAGCGACTCGGCGAGTGAACGCCCACTGTAGGACTCGAATCCCGGCACCGCGAAGTAGCGGGCCTCGATCTCGGCGCCGGCGCTGTAGGTGATGCCGAGGAAGAGGTCGGCCTCGAAGTCGTTGGCCGTGGAGGCCTGGGCGGACTCGTGTCCCTCGGCGACGGTCACCGCAGCGCACAACGGAGCCAGCATCGCGGACAGCCGTAGGCTCAACAGATCGCCCTCCCGGGGGGCGCCTATCACGATCCTCAGGGTGGAGAGATCTCCTCCGGCACTCATGACGTCGGCACGTTCTCTCACAGCGGCGATCGTGGAACTGCCCGCTCGCCCCTCGAGGCGCTTGAGCGCCTCGACGGTGTCGGGACCGCAGACCTGGTCGAACACGATGCCGGCGTTGCGCTGGAACTCTCCGACGGCGCGCTCGGTTGCGCTTCCGAAGATGCCATCGACGCGCCCGGAATCGAATCCGAGCGTACCCAGGCGGAGCTGGAGATCTGCGACGTCCTCCCCACGCATCATCGGGCTGCGCAGGCACAACAGACGGTCACCGAGTCGGTGCTCGGACTCGATCAGGACCGTCCAGGTGGCTTCGTCGCAGCTGCCGGAAGGGTCGAGTCCCCGCGTGGCCTGGAAATCCCGTACCGCGGACTCCGTGGCGTCGCCGTATTGGTCACGCGGATCCGGATCGGTCGCGTGGCCGACCCGAGCGAGGCGACGCCTCAGCTCTCCGACATCGGGGCCCGTGTCACCCGGTGAGAGCGTGACGAGCGTTCTCATGGGCTGACCGACGTGGGTTGCAATCGCTCACAGTACGCTCGCGAAATCGGCCATCAGAGCCGCTTTACCCTTGCTTCCAGTGATCCGGACGGCCTCTATGCCATCTTTGAAAACGATCAGAGTAGGTATACTCATCACATTGTACTGTTGGGCGATGGAAGGATGGGAGTCGACGTCGAGCTTCGCCACGCGGAGCCTGCCGGTGTTCTCGTCCGCGATCTCCTCGAGGATCGGGGCGATCTTCTTGCACGGCCCGCACCATTCAGCCCAGAAATCAACCACGACGGGAGTGTCCGCGCCGATCACCTCCTCTGCGAAGGTGGTTGCTGTCAGTTCGCTGATGTGTGCCAATTCGGGTACCTCTCGATCCGCTTCGCGCGGCCCTACGTGACCGCTGCGGTTGGATGGCGGGCAACGGCCGGTGGGCCTCGGTGGGCCCGACCTGGTTCACCGCGAGCCTAGTGGCCCTGGGTCTCGAGCCAGCGTTCGGTGTCGATCGCTGCCATGCAGCCGCTGCCTGCCGCTGTGACGGCCTGGCGGTACCAGTCGTCCTGGACGTCTCCGCATGCGAACACGCCCTCGACGCTCGTGGTGGAGCGGCGTGGGTCGGTCACCAGGTAGCCGTTGTCGTGCAGATCGAGTTGACCCTTGAACAGATCGGTGTTCGGGCGATGGCCTATGGCCACGAAGACCCCGGTGAAGGGCTGCATCGAGCGCTCGGCGGTGACCGTGTCCTCGACCACGACACCCTCGACCTTGTCATCACCGACGATGTCGACGACCGTGGAGTTCCACAGAAACTCGATCTTCGAGTTGGCCATGGCACGATCGGCCATGATCTTCGACGCGCGCAGTTCGTCGCGGCGGTGAACGACGGTGACCTTCTCGGCGAACCGGCTGAGGAACAACGCCTCCTCCATGGCCGAGTCGCCGCCTCCGACGACGCAGATGTGCTGGTCCCTGAAGAAGAAGCCGTCGCAGGTGGCGCAGGTCGAGACCCCATGTCCGAGCAGTCTCGATTCCGATTCCAGACCGAGCATGAGCGATCGCGCGCCGGTCGCCACGATCACCGCACGCGCACGGTAGGTGGGCTCTCCGGCGTCACCTCCGACCCAGAGGCCGAACGGGCGCTGCGAGAGGTCCACGCGGGTCACCTTCTCGGTGCGGATGATCGTTCCGAAACGCTCCGCCTGGGCCCGCAGGGCTGCCATGAGATCCGGGCCCTGGATGCCATCGGGGAAACCGGGATAGTTCTCTACCTCCGTGGTCAACATGAGCTGGCCCCCGGGCTGGTCGCTGGTGGAGGACGGCTCCCCCTCGATCAGCACCGGGTCAAGCCCGGCCCTGGCGGTGTAGATCGCGGCGGTCAGCCCCGCAGGGCCCGAGCCCACTATGACGACGTCGTGCAGGTCGCCACCCGACGTCCCATCACTGCTCGAATCGGTCAAGGTTCCTCCAGGTTCTCGAGCTCGCGGTTCTGAAACACGGTTCTTCGAAACAGGGTCCTCTACAACGGACTGCGGTGCAACGGACTGCGGTGCAACGGGCTGGGGTCCGACAGGGTGCCGGGGATCAGGGATCGCGACGGGCCCATGCGAGCCATCCCGTCGCCCACATGACGAGCGTGATGATCCCGTAGACGATCCACACGTCGCCCGGGATCGCCCAGTCGAGCAGGTGGATGACGCCGACATACAGCGCGACCATCACCGGCACCGCGATGATCGCCGCCACGATCGCGTAGACGATGCCGTGTGCGACACCCATGACGGGGCCCGTGGTGCGCGAACGGACCTTGTCGACCGAATCCGTGACCAGGTCGGTGACCTGTTGGGTCCATTCCGGGGCCTGTTGTACCGACGCGTCGGTGGTCGGAGTGGCTGCCGGAGCGGCTGGTGAGGACATGGCTCCCAGACTAACCGAGGCCTCAGCGCGGGTCCGCGCGAGCATCGGTACCGCATTCAGGGACCGATTCGGACCCGACCCTCCGCACGGACCCCGGCGAATACCGAGACGGTGCCATCCGACCCGGCGTGTGCGCCCGCACCGCCCGGTTCCGCGCTGCCCGGAGCCGTGGTTCGGGGTGTTGTGGTGCTGGTTGCCGGAGCGCCGTATCGCTCCTGGTCCGAGTCACCTGTGGCCCCTGCAGGGGGGGCGGTCTGTTCGAGATCGGATTCGGCAGTATCCGATTCGACAGTATCGGACTCGGCAGCATCGGATTCAGCAACGCCCGATCGTCCGGCACCGGGCTCTCCGGCGACCATGGCCGCGTCGCCGGAGTCGTCGGCGCTCTCGGTCATGCCGCCGCCACCGATGCCACCGCCACCCAGGACGAGCGCACCGGCAGCGACCACCACGACGAGAGCGGCCGCGACAGCGGCGATCCACTGCGGGCGGATCCCTCGGGTCGCCTCGATCGTGGCCGATTCCCGGTGAACCGGCCCGAGGTGCACCAGCGCCTCGTCGAGCATCGAATCCAGTTCTTCACCGGTCGCGGCGTCGGAGGTGTCGCGGAGGGCCTCGCGCACCCGCAGCATCGCAGCGGCCCGACCGGTCGGAGGTATCGGGTCGCCGGGCGGCCGGGCCTCGTCGGGTGGAACCGGGCCGGAGGCTCCCAACCACTGCTCGAGCGCGTCGGACGCCACCAGGTCGGCCGCGCCGGGATCCTCGGGCGAGGCCCCGCGTTCGATCGGGTCGCTGGGTTCGTTCATGATGGCTCCGAGGGGTTGGACGAACCAGGGTGGCATCCGGTTCCCGGTTCCAGGATGTCGGCGAGGCGACCCCGACCCCTCGCGATCCGTGAGCGGACCGTGCCGATAGCGACCCCGGTCACCTCGGCGATCGAGGCGTAGTCGAGATCGGCGACATCTCTCAGGACCACCGCCACCCGGAACTCCTCGGGAAGCCGGGCGAGCGCCGCGGAGAGCTCGTGGCGGGTCTCCGCAGCGACGGCGGCTGCCTCGGGCGATACCTCACCGCGGAGCTCTCTACTGCTCGGGGGGATCGCAGTCGCGTCCACCGGTTCAGGGCGGCGCTTGCGCCGGCGCAGCTCGTCGAGGCACGCGTTGGTGGTCACCCGGTAGATCCAACTCGACACAGCGGAACGTCCGTCGAAGCGTCCGATCCCCGATACGATCGAGATCAGGGCGTTCTGCGCGGCGTCGTCCGCGTCACCCCGATCGGCGCACATCCTGGTGCACAAGGCGTGGATTTGCGGCAGGTGTGCGCGCAGCAGCGCCTCGATCGCGTCGCGGTCGCCCGCCCGAGCGGCCGCCAGGAGGTCGCGTTCGGGGTCGCCGGTGTCTGCGATCGGGGACCGGATGTCATCCAACAGCGGTGCCCTCCACCGAGATCTCGGCGATCTCGACGCGGTGCGCTCCGGTGCCGTCGCCGAGGTCGGTGATCCACAACAAGACGCCGTCGGCGCGTGCGCCACCCAGGGGTACCTTGCGTTCGTCGCGTACGTCGGTGAGCACTGCAGCGGGCTCGCCGGTCGCAGGGTCGGGCATCTCGCCCTGGGTCACGAGGTAGATCTCACCCGACCAACCGTTGGGAGAGCTGTCGACGGTCACCGAGTCGAGCAGCGCGGGACGGTCGAGTTGCACCAGGAGGCCGACGCCGTCCTTGCCGGGGAAGAACGTAGAGGTGTCATAGGTCTCGGTGCGCCACGCCGTGGCGATGTTGCCGTCCACTGCCGCCGGTGCGAGCTGGTCGTTCTCCCCGGGCGCTCCGGTGCCCGAGGGGTCGAAGGTCCCGACGCTCGCCACCACGGGAGCCTCGGCGGGTGGTGGCAGGGTGGATGGCGGTGTGACCGAGTCGCTGGTGTTCTGGCGCAGGAGCGTCCCGGCCACCACGAGGGCTCCGGCGATCATGATGATGCCCAGAGCAGGCACCAACCAGCGGCGTTCCGATCGACCGAACCCGGGTGCCTCCGATGGCCGCGGGTGGAGCTCGCCGGAAGAAGCGATCGTCGGGACACCGGCGACTGCGAGTGGTCGCGGCGGGGCCGTCTCGAGCAGAGCCGCACGGAACTCCGCCGCGTCGTCGAACCGTTCGGCGGGGTCGCGCCGCAGTGCCCTCATCACCGTCGTGGCGAGGCTCGGCGGCACATCGGCCCGGTAGCGGCGCGGATCGACGGGGTCGACGTGCAGGCGCGCCAGCGCGACCGCGGCCCCCGAGGTCCCCTCGAAAGGGATGCGTCCGACCAGGCACTCGTAGATGATCAGGCCCAGGGCGTAGAGGTCGGAACGTCGATCGACAGCGGTTCCCTCGAGTTGCTCCGGTGAGAGGTACGAAGCGGTACCCATCACGGAGTCCTCTCTGGTCACCTCGGTGTGGTCCTCTGACTTGGCGATGCCGAAGTCGGCAACCTTCACGCGGCCGTCGGTGCACAACAGGATGTTGGACGGCTTGATGTCGCGGTGCACCAACCCGGAGTTGTGGGCGGCCTCGAGGGCATCGAGCAGCCGCAGGCCTATCCGGCGCACGCTCTCGGTGTCGAGGGTGCCGCGTTCGTCGAGGACCTCGCGCAGCGTGCGCGCGTCGAGCAGCTCCATCACGATCGCCTCGTAGGTGCCGTCCGAGCAGGTGTCGTAGACGCCCACGATGCCCGGATGGGTCAGGCGCGCCGCGGCGATCGCCTCCTGACGGAACCGGCTCACCAGGGACTCGTCGGAGGCCAGGTGCGGGTGCAGGACCTTCACCGCCACGCGGCGTCCGAGCGTCTCGTCGATGGCCTCGAAGACCTGCGCCATCCCACCCTGGCCGAGCTTGGCCTCGAGCCGGTAGCGGTTGGCGATCCTCAAGCCGGGTTGGAGCCCCGCCGGCTGTTCAGCCATGGTCGTCGGGCCGATCACTGGATGTGGGGCGCGCCACACGGTGACGGCGCCGCAGGGTGTGGACCCACCACAGAGCGAGGACGATCAGTGAGATGATCGAGAGGGCTGCGCCGACCCCGGAGATCGACGACGAGCGAA
>CAYVYG010000078.1:7728-10792 GCA_964454385.1 uncultured Microthrixaceae bacterium | reverse complement strand
GTTCGTACTGGTTCAGCTTCGCCTCCAAACCGATGAGGCGGGTCAGTAGCCGGGGGGCCATGCCCATCTCCTTGCGCCTCGCCCGCAGGGCCGTCGCGAAGCGGTCCGCCTGTGGCACCCGATCGAGCGCCGCGCGGTCCATCGTCACGTCGCCGTGGCCCTCGAGCAGGCTCATCAGCCCACCCATCCGCTCCATCACCGCGAGTTGCTCGTCGGACGCGAACAGAGCTGAGATGCCGCCGTCGTCGAGGGGATTCCTGCGGGTGCGCAGACCCTCGGCCAACCGGCCGAAGGCCGTGAACAACCTCGTGGGGTCCGGATCGGCTTCGGCGAGCAGACCCGAGACCAGGCCCAGGAAGTGCTCGCGCAACCAGGGCACGCCTGTGAACTGGGTGCGATGGGTCACCTCGTGCAGTGCCACCCACATCCGGAACTGCTCGGGCGGGAACGAGTGCCGCTTCTCGAGGCCCAGGATGTTGGGACCGACGAAGTACACCAGGTCCTGTTCGTGGGGGTCCTCCTCTTCGAGGACCAACAGGTCGTACTGGCCGAGCACGCGCGACGACATCCAGCCGAGCAGTGCACCCAGCTCCGCGCCGGCGACCTTGCCCGACACGAACGCGACCGGCCCCGACATGCGTTCGTCCAGGCGCGTGAGCGCGGGCCGCAGCAACCGTCGGTAGGAGGCGATGTTCGCGCGCACCCAGTCCTCGCGGCCGACGACACGACCCCTGGCCTCACCTGCCAGGGAACCGAACCCGACCTCTGCTTCCACATAGGCCTGCGCCTCGGTGGTGAGGCGCTCGAAGTCGTCGGCCATCCCGGAGGCGTGGTAGGAGCCGTAGAAATCCTCCGATCCGGTGAACCGGAGGGCGACCTGCTCCGCGAGTGACCAGTCGACGATGTCGTTCGGGTCCTCGGTGCGCGTTCCGCCAGCGCGCTCCGCAGAGGGGTCGGGGGCGGGAGTCAGCCGTGTTCCTTCGGGTAGCGGGCACGGGTGATCTTGAAGAAGTAGAGGCCCACCATGGCGACCACCGCCAGGATGGACAACGCCGCAAGTGGTACCGCGAGCCAGAAGTGCCAGACGGTTTCTCGAGCCAACAACATGGGATCAGTGTAGGACCGCCACCCGATCGGAATCACACCGTGCGGAGCCGAGGTCGCGCAGACCAGCGGGGGCCCGGGCGGGGCCTTCGTGGGGACCGCGGATCAGCGCTCCGGTGAAGAGCTCAGGCGGGTGGGTCTGCCAGCATGGCCAGCAGCCGGGAGCGAAGCTCCGGTGGCATCGACTGGGCGCACTTGGAGCGAACCACCTGTCGCAGCTCAGCGTGGAAGTCGTAGGCCTCGAGACACGGTGAGCAGCGCCTCAGGTGCACCTCGATGTGGGTCAGGGTCGCGCCGTCGAGCTCACCGTCCAGGTACTCGTAGATCCGTCCCACCGCGTCCTCGCAGTCGGTCTCCGCGAGCGGGTCGGCTCCGCTGGGAGAAGGTGCCTGGTGGTCCTCGGTGTTCATCTCATCGGCTCGGCGTTCGTCTCGGTCGCTCAGCTCTCGGCCGGCAGCGCGTCGGCCCCGAGCAGCCCTCGGGCTGCTGCAAAGTCGTGCAACGACTTCTGGAGCTGTTTTCTTCCTCGGTGCAGCCTGCTCATGACGGTACCGATGGGTGTTTCCATCATCTCGGCGATCTCCTTGTAGGAGAATCCTTCTACGTCGGCCAGCAGAACCGGCACGCGGAAGTTCTCCGGGAGCGCGTCCACCGCATCACGCACCTCACCTTCGGTGAAGAGGTCCATGAGCTCGTCCTCGGCGCTGCGGCCGACCCTAGCTGCCTCGAGACCTCCGAGACGGCGGTACAGGTACAGGTCCTCCACCTCGTCGAGCTCTGTCTGGTCGGGTCGACGCTGCTTCGCGCGATAGGTGTTGATGTAGGTGTTGGTGAGGATCCGGTAGAGCCAGGCGCGCAGGTTCGTGCCGTCGGTGAAGTTGGGATACCCGCGGTAGGCGCGCAGGAACGTCTCCTGGAGGAGGTCCTCGGCATCGGCACGGTTGCGCGTCATCCGCATGGCAGCCGCGTACAACGCGTCCATGAACGGCTCCACCGCCTCGGTGAACTCCGCTTGGTCTGCCACGCCCCCAAGCTAGGCGACGCCGGGTACCAGCACCTCGGTGGGGCTCAGGGCGCGAGCGATGGCCTCCGAAGCGGACTCCAGGTGGCTTCGCAACTGGGTCAGGCGCCTTCCGGTGAACTCCTCGCGCGCCGGCCCCACCCAGGGCAGGCCCGGCAGGAGGATCGTGTAGCGGTCCTTCACCGTGGCGATCTGGCGGCGGCACCGCTCGAGCACGCGCCTGATGTCCGCTGCACCGGGATCATCGTGCTCCGGTGCGACAGGGGGCACCGTCAGATCCAGCAGCTCCGGGTAGTGCTCCCGGCTCTGCGAGGACCATCTGCGCGCCTCGCTCGCCAGTCCGGGCGCGAACCCGTTGGCCGTCGCTTCGATCACCGATGCGCACGCAGCCAGCTCCTCGCTCGCCGCCAGGACACCGCTCAGGGCCTCTCGGATCGTCACGGCCGGCTGCGCTGAGCTGTCACTGCCTTCAGGGCTGATGCCGGTGTCCAGGAGGTGTTCCAGGGAACCGGCTACCCCCCGCAGTCGCTCGCAGCACGCCTCGACCGAATGGAGCCCGCCCCAGAGCGCGAGCGGGTCAGACTGCCTGCAGAACAGCTTCGATCTCACGATCTCCCCCGAGTTGATGGATTCTCGCCCAAGTGAATCATGTTTCATCCGAACCCGGATGACAAGACGGCAGATGTACCGGGAATCCAACAGGTGCTCCCGTGGTGGATCCCGTGAACCACGGGAACTCCGGAATCCACCACGGGCTCGCCCGAGCCCGAGCGGCGGGCGACGGGCCGATGGGGTAGTTGAACCGCTCGGCCACAAGGGTTCAGTGTCCCGGGTCGCATTTCAAGTGTTGCGACGCACGAGTCACGATCACAGCCGACGACCGGCCGAGTTCCTGCACCCTCTGGTGCAAGAACTACGATCGCGAGCCCGTGGGGACGA
>CAYVYG010000078.1:0-7718 GCA_964454385.1 uncultured Microthrixaceae bacterium | reverse complement strand
GAACCAGAAAGAGGTGCTGAACCGACAGACCCGCGTTCGGCGAGGACCCGCAAGGCCTTCCTCGACGCAGGATGGGGTCTTCTCAACGATCTGCGGCTTTCGGAGATCTTCGGCGCGTTGAGCGTGGACGTCATCGCCGCACGCGCCGACAGATCCGAGCGCAGCTTCTGGAACCACTTCCCGGACTGGCAATCCTACGTGGACGCGTTGATCGCCGACATCCCCCGGCTGCGTGATGTGGCCGACAACCAGGACTGGCTACCGATCCAAGTCGTCCGCGACCTCCTCGAGGGATCAGAACGCAGCGTCCTGCCCGAGCTGACCGAACAGGCGACCAGGGACAACTGGGATGCGATCCACCGTCCCGAGGAGAAGACCGGGTTCGTGCGCCAGCTGCTGTTGCTGTCGCGCGTGCACACCGAACCCGGGCTGGGTGAGGTCCTGTTCCGTGACTACTGGGGAATGCACCACAGCCGCTACACCGCCATCTACGAAGCCACCGGGGAGGCACTCGGGCTGGAACCGATTCCCCCGTTCACCTGGGCGCAGTATGCCCGCCTTCTCACGGCCTTGTTGGAGGGTACGGAGATCGTCGCGGTGTGCACACCCGGTTCCGAGATCCCCCCGGAGCTGCCTGTCGCCATGTCGGCGCTCGGTCTCGCGCTGCTGCGCCCGGTGGGATCGCGCGAGACGATCACATCACGCCGTGCCGTGCTCCTGGCCCGCACCCAGGAGGCGCTGTCGGAGCACCATCACACGGTGGACCTCGTGACGGCCTGCAGGTCCGCGCTGGCGATGGTCGAGGCGGCACATGGCCCCGTCGGGGACCTCGCCGCATCTGCAGGCTGGCCCCACGAGCTCTGGGAGGCGTTGGCTGCGACGACCGGCGAAGCGCAGCTGGCCCTGCGCGACGACCTGCAGCGAACCGAGATGATCGGCGCCCTCGCCTTCGGCACCCACCTGCCCCTCGGCATCTCCCGCAGACCCAAAGCAGCGGAGAACTGGAAGCTGACCCTCGCGGTCGACTGGTCTTCTGCGCTGGCTCGCGCGGCGCGCAGGGACCAGTGGTGCGCCCACGGGTTGCTCACCGAGCGCCTCCGGCCCGCCGGGGACCGCCAACGCCTCATGAAGCTGGTCGATCCCGCAGCGGAGCTCGCGGGGCTGCTAGGAGATCCCCGCCGTTCGGTGCACGACCGCTCCGTGAACATCGTGTTGACCGCCGCGATCTCCGACGACTCGGTGTCGCCGGCTGAGATAGCACAGGCGACCGTGTCACGGATCCCCGGCCTCACCCACGACCGCAACTGAACCTGACGGTTCGACGACGCAGTTTTGGCGGTTGTCTCGGTTTTCGGCGTGGTCAGCAGGGGTTGGGTTCGCCGTACTTCACTGCCCCGAGATTCGCGTCTCCTTCACCTATCGCGGTTCCGGGATCAGGGCTTTGGCTCACCACGAGCCAGTTGGAGTCGATGATCTGGTTCCTACCTTGGCCGGTGGCGTCGAAGCTCTCTGAGTAGAACACGTCGGTTTCTGCCTGGATCCGGTCCTGTGCATCTTGGAGGTTCATGCACACGACATCGGGCATGAGATTCGCCGGTGCAGGCGGTACAGGTGCTGCTGTCGTCGACGCCGACGTGGTGGGCGCTGTCGTGGGTGCGGCTGTTGTCGAGCTTGCCGTAGCGGGTTGTGTCGTAGTTGTGGCCGACTGTGCTTCGGTCGTCGTACTAGAAGCTGTCGCGGAAGCAACGTCCGAGGTGTTGCCGTCCCCGTCCGAGCTGGAGCCAATCGCGATCCCTATGAGCAGGACAACCAACAGGAGACCTACGCCGCCCAGGATCCATGGCCAGATCGGTTTGCTTGTCGGACGCTCTGGCGGGCGATAGGGAGGAGGTCCCTGCGCAGGTTGCTCCACACTGGGGTTGTTGTAGCCCGGGTGCTGATTCGGTGGGTACCACTGGCCATCGATTGCCTGCCACCACCCTGGCCCCGGCACCTCGACAGTTGGATTCGTCGGTGAGGTGGGTTGGGCATCCAGCAGAGTTGGGGTTGGGTCAGGCGGGTACCATCTACCGTCGCTGGCCTGCCACCAGCCTGGCCCCTGCGGTGCATCACTCATGGCGTTGCGTCCCTGTTCTCACACGACACTGTCGTTGTCCCGGTCGAGGTCCGACCGGTGGCCGAGTTGGCCTGCATGCACCGGTGCGCGTCCTGCGACTCCGCGAACACTCCGCCGTGGTGACATAGGACCGGATAGTACGTCGACACCGGTTCCGGGCCCGCAGTGACCGGCGAAACGAGGCGACGAGGCCGTCCAACGCGTGGCTCCCCGAATGGTTGTCTGAGCCCACAAGTGGACCATCCATCGTCTCAACGAGCGCTGCGCATGACGGAATTGGGGTGAGCTTGTCGCTCAGATCCCAGTGCTGGCTTGGTTGGAGCCCGAGAGGAGAATCGAACTCCTGACCTGCTCATTACGAGTGAGCCGCTCTGCCGACTGAGCTACTCGGGCGTGCTGTGTGAAGGGGCAGCATAACGTCGCTCGGTTGCCTGCCACTAAGGCGCGGGCACATCTCGCTCGGGCCAACGCAACCTGGGCCCCGGGAAGGATCCCGGGACCCAGCGCGGAGCACTGGCCTCGACCGGTAAGCCGCTCGCGGCACGACCGGCTTACTGGAGCCCCGAATCCGCGGTGGCGGAATGGCTGTGCGGAAAGCGCCCTGTGAGAAGGTTCGTGGATGACATCGTGGAGGGTCAACATCATCGAACAGAGAACGTGCAGTGGTTTCTGCAACACCAGATCCCCCTCGTTGCCGGATTCGCTCAGGTGCGCGTCGCTCCAGCGCCGCTCGACATCGTCGGCCGCGTGCAAACCCGGCCGGCGATGACTCTTCCACGCTGGCTTCGCCGCTGGATCGAAGGGGTTGCATCCACCGACTGGTTCGCCCGCGTGGCACCGGGCATCGTCCCAGCCGCGGATCGCTTCCTCGACCGGCTCACAGGTGGGAGGATCATGCTCAGCCGGCCGGTCATCCCGTCGATCTGGCTGGTCACCACCGGGGCACGCTCCGGCGCCCTCCGCGCGACGCCCCTCGCAGCGGTGCCACTCGGAGGTGATCACTACGTGGTGGCGTCGAACTTCGGACGATCCAACCATCCTGCGTGGTCATACAACCTGATCGCCAACCCCACCGCGCGCATGACATCGAGGCACGGAACGGTGACGGTCACCGCTCATCTGCTCGAACCCGCTGAGAAGGATGCCGTGTGGCCCGTACTCGTGAAGGCCTGGCCACCGTATGAGCACTACGTGGCACGTTCGGGGCGCGACCTACGGGTCTTCCGCCTCCGCGAACAACGCTGACCCCCACCAGCCCAGCCGGGCCGATGGCCCTGAGCCGTGCTCAGTCATCACCTGCTTCCAGGTCGAGGAGCAGCGCGAGCAATGCCAGACGCTCGTTCGCGTTCGAATGCACCGCGTCGGTGAACCCGCGAACCGCGGAGGCGGCCGCTACGAACGCGCCGGCCCTTTCCGGCGAACCATCCGACGCAGCGTTCCGATAGCCGTCCAACAGAGCGGACGCCCCCGAGACCAGCTCTGCGCTGCGGTGACGACGCTCCTCACGCTTGTGGCGCTTCTCGATGGCATCGCGGCGGCCCTTGGATCGGTCGCCGGTGACCTCGACCATCTCCTCGAACGCTTCGAGCTCGCGCTCGTGGGCCGCCGTGAGGGGTTCGAGCACGCTGTCGATCGAACCGAGAAGGTCCGTCGCGACCTCGCTCGCGGTGACACCCGTGCCGTCCAGGCGTTCCGGCACCCTATGCCAGGCTTCCCTCCGCTCGGCGAGCCCCGCGTCGCCCGCCAGCAGGCGCGCCCGGTGGAGGCTCCCCCCTGCGCTGCGCGCTGCTTCGACCGCCACGTCGACCTCGACCCCCTCGGCAACGAGACGGTTCCTGAGCTCATCGGTCGGGACCGGGCTGAACGTGTGGCGGACACAACGCGAAGCAACCGTCACGAGGGCCTCGGTGACCTCCTCGGCCAGGATCACGAACACCACGCCGGGCGCTGGTTCCTCGATCGCCTTCAACAGGGTGGGTGCCGCCTCGCGCGCGAGATGGAGCTCGTCGAGGATGAACACCTGGTTCGCCCCCTCGGACGGAGCGCGCGACGCCATGCGAACGACCTCACGGGCTTCTGCGACGGTGATGCTCGCTCCGACGCGCTGGACAAGATGGACCCCGGGGTGCGCCATCGCTGCCACCGAGCGCACCGCCCTACGCGCCGCGTCATCGTCCAGCGGTGCGGCGATCACTTCTGCTGCGAACGCTGTGGCGGCTGCCCGCTTTCCGGATCCAACAGGTCCGACCAACAGGTATGCCTGCAGCGGATCAGCTCCAGCAGCTCTCAGCTCCCCGACCACCCCGGGTTGGCCGACGACCTCGTCCCACAGAGCATCGAGCAGCTCCGCAGCACCGGGGCCCTCCGGGGAACCCTGCTCCGCACCCGACCCCGGAGCGGAAGCGCTCCCGTCCTGCGATGCGCATGGACTGCTCACAGCGGGCCCAGACGTTCGGTCAGCGCATCGGTCACCTTCCGGGTCACGGCATCGACCGTACCGGAGCCGTCGACGACCGCCCAACGAGCAGGATCGGCCGCGGCCTGGGCATCGAAGCCCTCGGTCACGCGCCGGTGGAAGTCAGCGCCGGCAGCTTCGATCCGATCCCTGGGAGCCCCCGTGCGAGTGAACGACACCCCAGGGTCTACCTTCAGGTACACCACGACATCCGGTAGCAGGCCGTCGACCGCCCAATGCGAGATGCGGGCCACCTCAACGGGATCGAGCCCCCGGCCGTGGCCCTGGTAGGCGACCGAGGATCCGATGTAGCGGTCACAAACCACCGCGCGGCCTGCGTCCAGTGTGGGTCGGACGACCTCGTCGACGTGTTGTGCACGGTCGGCTGCCATGAGCAGGGCCTCGGCACGATCGCCCAGCTCAGCTCCGGCACCTTCGAGCAGCAACTCGCGCAGCCGCGCTCCGAGAGCTGTCGCTCCCGGCTGACGGGTGAGGAGCGCCCCACTGCGACGCGCCAGGATCGCAGCCTGGGTGCTCTTGCCGGCACCCTCCCCGCCCTCGAACACCACGAAGCACCCCCGACCCCCCGCACCCGCGGGCGTCACCAGATCGATGCGCTCTTCCATCGGTTGGATCATCGCTCCTGCTCCGTGTCACAAGCCGCGTCCTGGTCCGGATCTAGGCCCTGGCCCAGGTGGACCCTTGGGTGTCCTCGCCTTCTCACACCGCTCCATGCGTTGCGAAGCGATTCGCGGATCCGAAGGTCCATCGAACGGGCAGCGAGCACGCCGGCCGCAACGATAATGACCGAGGCGAGCCACAGAGTCAGACGCACCCCAGGGATGGCGAGGTCGAAGCCGAACGGCGACCAGGTCGGTACCTGCGGTTCCGGATCGCCGGTGGCAGCGCGCGCGAATCCGTTGAAGATCGTCGCCAGCACCGGCCCCATCAACAACGCCACCATCACGCAGAGCCGCACCAAGGTCAACAGGGTGGTGAAGATGCGCCCCCGCATATCAGCCTCGGTGTGCTGTTGCAGGAGCGTGAACCCGAGCACGTAGGTCGACCCGGCGAAGAACCCCAGGCCCATCACGCCCAGGGCCGCCAACCAGAACCCCGACATGGACACCCCGAAGAACAGCGAGACGCCGGCAGCCATCACCATGAAGGGGAACACCGTCTCCTTGGGTACGCGACGCTGGACCAGCGACACCGTCACCACACCTGCGGCCACCCCCACCCCCATGGCCGTGATGAACAGGGGGAACGTGTCGGCGTCACCGATCACGAAGCGAGCGAAGGTCGGCCCTAGGGGGATCAGCATCGCACCACCCATCAGGCCTGTCGCCAGCCCGATGTTCACAGCCCGCACGACAGGGTCGCTGAATATGAACTGGATGCCTTCTCGGATGTCGGCCCATACCGCCGCCAGATGCGACTTTTCGGCCTCGAGGGACACCTCGGCCACCTCAGTTGGATCTGCTGGGGCTTGGGTCTTGCGGACATTGGAGGGAAGGCCCCGGAACACGAACCGGCTGAGGATGATCGCTGAGCCGACGAACGTGAGCGCGTCGAAGTAGAACGCGAGCGTCTGGGTGTCGCCAAGCGCGCGGTTCAGACCGAGGAAACCCAGCCAGCCGATGGTCGCCAGGCGGTCGTTCGCCACCTTGAGTGCGTACTGGATGGGGCCTGCCACCGGCATCGTGGCATACGCGGCCACCAGACCCAGCGAGTTCGCCTGGGCGAGGCGCTCCTCGGGCACCACGGCTGGAACCGTTGCCTCCTTGGCAGGAGACCACATCATCGTGAACACCTCGAGCACGAAGCTCGCCAGTATCAGGCCCGGAACCGTGCGAACCAACGGCAGCAGCAGGTACACCCCGGCGCGGATCAGATCCGCTGCGACCATCAACCGCTTGCGGTCGAAGCGGTCCACGATCACACCGATGAAGGGAGCCAGGAAGAACCCCGGAGCCACCCGCGCCAGGGTCACCAGGGCGATCGCGCCCTCCGGTTGTGAGGAGATCGACGCTGCGAGCGAGGTGATGGCGAAGAAGCCGACCCAGTCACCCAGGGCCGAGAGGACCTGGACGTTGAACAGCGCGAAGAACCGGCGGCTGCCGAAGACTCGCAGGATCCAGCCCGCAGGGGCCGGTGCCTGCTCAGCCACCCACGACCTCCCGTCGGCCGGGCCGGCTACGAACGCGGCGGACCGTGCGAGTCCGTTCGCTCAGCTGGTCTTGTTGGCGGGCGCCTTCTTCGCCGGGCTCTTCTTCGCGGGAGCCTTCTTGCGGGCAGGAGCCTTCTTCTTCGCCGGGCTCTTCTTCTTCGCGGGAGCCTTCTTGCGGGCAGGAGCCTTCTTCTTCGCCGGGCTCTTCTTCTTGGCCGGAGCCTTCTTGCGGGCAGGAGCCTTCTTCTTCGCCGGGCTCTTCTTCTTCGCCGGAGCCTTCTTGCCGGCAGCGCTCTTGGCAGCTCGGCGGGCCTGGGAGCCTGCCTTCTCGGCGGTTGCCTTGAAGTTGTCGACCGCTGCCTGCAACTGCTTCTCCGCACGCTTGCGCTGGTCGTCAGCAAGCTTGGCGATCCGGTCCGTCTCCTCGCTCACCCAGGACTGGAAGTCCTCTATGAGCTGTTGGACGTTGCCGAGCATCTCGCTCATCAGGTCCTCGGCGTCGCGCGAGCCCTCCCGAGCCTGTTCGGCCAACCGATCGAGCTCCTTTCGGGCACGATCCAGGAACTGAGGTGCGTCTGCCATCTGCTTCTCCCTTTGCGGTTGCCGGTCATCTTCTCCGGTGTGGTACCTGGACCCTAACCGCCGCGGAGGTCGCGGGCCGGATTTCTTTCCGTGCCACTCAGCGAACACCTCGTGGTGTCGCTCAGTGATCGGGCCGCGCAGCGTCCGCGGGGACCTCGTCGGTCGAAGGAGCCTCCTTCTCGGGAGACTGCTTCTTGCCCGCTGGCTTCCTACCCGGGCCCTTCTTCTTCGCCGGGCCCTTCTTCTTCGCCGGAGCCTTCTTCTTCTTGGCCGGAGCCTTCTTCTTGGCCGGAGCCCTCTTCTTCTTGGCCGGAGCCTTCTTCGCCGGGCCCTTGGCGCGCCGATCGGCCAGCAGCTCCTGCGCGCGCTGGAGGGTTATCTCCTCGACGTCGTCG
>CAYVYG010000077.1:0-10795 GCA_964454385.1 uncultured Microthrixaceae bacterium | reverse complement strand
CGAGCAGCAGGTTCGTGATCAGGAACCCCGACAGCACGAAGAACCAGTCGACGGTTATGACCCCGCCTTCGAGCCACTGTTCGGCGCCGAAGTGGTAGCCCATGACGATCAGGACCGCGAGCGCCCTGATCCCGTCGAGCGCCGGTTCGTAGCGCAACGGCGGGGCGTCGGTGCGTATCGGCGGTGAGGCTGTGGTGGTCATGTCGATTCACCGGTGCGGATCGACGAGCGGTGACCGATGCGATCGACTCGTGACTTCATCGCGAGGAACCGTCGCTCGATGTAACGGTACGAACCCAGCCCGGCGAGCACGCCCAGAGCGGAGCCGATCAGACCGAGCACCAGCTTGGCGATCCCGTATGACGAGCTGATGAGGGGCAGGATGAGGATCAGCGGGATCACGTGCCACAGGTAGATGCCGTAGGTGCGGATGCCGATCCAACAGATCGGTGACCACGAGAACGTGCGGGCGAAACGGGAGTCCTGGCGGAAGAACAGATCCAGCGTCGCAGGACCGATGCACAACAGGCCGAGCTGGTAGGCCCAGCCGCCCCAGAGCTCGAAGCCCTCGACGCGGTTGCCCAGCGCCATCACGATGAAGAACCAGGTCCAGCACAGCGGCCCCAGCACCGACATGAAGCGCCGGAAGCGGTCCGACAGGGGCCGGCTTGCATGCCTGGCGAAGATCGCCATGAGGGATCCGTAGACGATCATGTCGGGGCGGAACGCCGCCATCCTATAGGCGAAGCCTGCCCACGTCGGATCGTTCTCGTCGGTGAAGCTGACGCTGTCACCGCGGATCACGACCATGTCCTGGTAGTGCGCGCGCAGGAAGAAGCAGACCGAGATGAACACGACCGCCCCGACGATCAGCCGTGAGTCGGCGCGGCGGGTGGCCCGGCGGAGAACCAGGGTCAACAACAGCGGCCAGATGAAGTAGAACTGCTCCTCGACGGTCAGACTCCAGATGTGCCCGATCGCACCGGTGAGCGCCTGCGGGTCGGCCGCGGCGATGATGTTGTAGACGTAGAGCCCCCCTCCCAGCACGTCTACCCACCAGTTGCTCAGACCCTCAGCATCCGGCAGCAGGAACAGCGCGGCGATCGCCATCAACGAGAACACAGCGAGCATCGCGTACATAGCGGGGAACAGGCGCAAGACCCGCTTGGTGTAGAAGCTGCGGAGCGACACAGAGTTCTGTCGGTTCTGCTCGTCGAGCAGCAGGCTGGTGATCAGGAACCCGCTGGACACGAAGAACCAGTCGATCAGGATCGGGCCACCGCGCAGGAACCCCAGCACCTCGGCGTGGTAGAGGACCACCACCAGGATGAACACGCCGCGGAAGCCGTCGAAGCTCGCGATGTGGCCCAGCGGCGGCGCATCGATTGGTATCCACCGCTTCTCGGGAGTCCCAGCCGTCGTCGCCATCGCCCCTCATCTGCGGACTGTCGATTCCCGGGCGGGCATCTCCCCGACCAACCGGCCCGGCCAGGCCTCGATGATAACGAGGGCCGCTTCGCGCTGTCGAGACCGTGGGCCCGGGCGGATCTACCCGCGCGAGAGCTCTCTGGAAGGGTCATCGGGCCCCGCGCGGAGGTGGCCGGGCGGTTCTACACGTCGAGGGCTTCGCGATCCACGAGCTCGGAGTTGTCGAGCAGGTACTTGCGCCGCCGCGCGACGTCGTTGCCCATCAGCGTCTCGAACAGGTCCGCAGCAGCGGTCGCCTCCTGTGCGTCGTCCATGGTGATGCGCCGCAGGATCCTGGTCTCCGGATCGAGACAGGTGACCGCCAGCTCCTCGGTGTCCATCTCGCCGAGGCCCTTGAAGCGGACCCACTGCAGCTTCTCCGCTTTTCGGCCGCCCTTGACCAGCTCTGCGGTGATCCGATCCTTTTCGGCATCGCTGAACGCGTGGATGGTGTCGTCTCCGATCTTCACGGTGTAGAGCGGCGGTTGCGCTGCGAACACCCGGCCGTCCTCGAGCAGGGGACGCATGTAGTGGTACATGAGGGTGAGCAGCAGACAGCGGATGTGGGAGCCGTCCACGTCCGCGTCGCACAGGATGATCACCCGTCCGTAGCGCGCCTGTTCGAGATCGAAGTCCCGACCGGATCCGGCTCCGATCGCAGCGAAGAGCGCCTGGGCCTCGGCGTTGTCGATCACCTGTTTCATGGTCGACTTGGACGCGTTGACGACCTTGCCGCGCAACGGCAGCACCGCCATGGTCTCGGCGTTGCGTCCCGCCTTCGCGGGGCCGGCCGCGGAGTCACCCTCCACGATGAGAAGCTCCGAATCGGGGCCGTGCTTGCGGGAGTCGGCGAGCTTGTCGGGTCGGCCGGCAGAGGAGATGTTGGCGGCCTTACGGCGGGCGTCGAGGGCCGCTTTGGCCTGGACGCGGTTGAGGATGGCGGTGGTGACCTTGTCGCGCAGCGCGTTGATGTGGCTCTTCGGGCCGCCACCGTCCAACCAGTTCGTGAGGCCGTCGCGCACGACCTCGTACGCGATCGACTGGATCTGGGGTGTGCCCAACTCCTGTTTGGTCTGGCCCTTGAACTGGGGTTCTGGAAAGGTGACCTTGATCGCTGCGACCAGGCCCTCCTGGACGTCGGCCTTCTCGGCGCGGTCCTTGTTCTTCTTGGCGAGCTTCGCGAGCTTGCGGTTGTCCTTCACGATCAGGTCGTTGCAGACCCTGGTGAGCGCCCGGTCGAACCCGGCCACGTGCGTGCCGCCGTCGGGGGTCGGGATGGTGTTCACGAAGCTGTCGACGCGGCTGTCGTAGCCGGTCGTCCAACAGAGCGCAGCGTCGACGGTCACCTCCCGTTCGACGAGGGTCATCTTGCCTCCTACGGGCACCTTCTCCTCGAAGGTACCGGTGCCGTGCAGCGTCAGGACCTCGGTCACCGCGGACCCGGGGTGCATCGCGACCAGGTCCGCCAGTCCGCCCTTGGCGACGAACTCCTCGGTGGTGCCACCGGCGCGCTTGTCGATCACACGAACCTTGAGGCCCGGCACCAGGAAGCAGACCTGCGCGGCGTGCTGCGCCACCAGTGCGGGGTCGATCGCGAGCCCGGGATCGAACAGGTCGAGGTCGGGCCAGAACCGGACTCTGGTCCCCGACCGCCCGGCGGGGATCTTCTTGACCTTCTCGAGGGTGGAGCCCGCCCTGAAGCGGCCCTTGGCGTCGATGCGGCCCGGCACGCGATCCACGAAGCCGAGACGGTGGGTGTGGCCGTCGCGGTCCACCTCGGCCACCAGCTTTGCGGCAAGGGCATTCACAACCGAGGCGCCCACACCGTGGAGCCCGCCCGAGGAGCTGTACGCGCCGCCCCCGAACTTCCCGCCGGCGTGGAGCTCGGTGAACACGATCTCCAGAGCGGTCCGCTTGCCGTCCTTGCGTCCGATCGGGATGCCGCGACCGTTGTCGCCGACCTCGACCGAGCCATCGCGGTGGAGGGTCACCTCGACCAGGTTGGCGTGACCGGCGGCGGCCTCGTCGACCGCGTTGTCGATCAGCTCCCACACCAGGTGGTGGAGCCCCGCCGATCCGGTGCCACCGATGTACATCCCCGGGCGCTTGCGGACCGCATCGAGGCCCTCGAGCAGCTGGATGCTCTTTTCGTCGTAGGACCCCGATGTGCGGTTCGTGGGGGTCTGCTTGCCACGGGATCCGCTGGTGGAACGGGAGGTGGCTTGGTTGTCGGGGGTGTCCGAGTTGTGCATCTTCGTTCAGCTTCTCATGTCGGTGCGTGGGCGCGCGCTGGCCGGGTCACCAGCGTCCGAAGCCGACCCCGAGCATCCGGCGGCGGGTCTTCTTGGACACGAGGTCCCGGTTCGTGCGTTCCATCGTCAGTGGTTCCGGTGATGCATCGGCCTTCGAGGACGCATCGGACTGGCCGACCACCACGAGCAACCCCTCGGGATCCCCGACGTGGGCCCACTCGAGGCGCTTCTCGTTGCGGAACCGCGTGAGGCGCAACCCGGCGGTGTTGCGTCCCTTGCTCGGTATCTCGGACGCATCGGTCACCTTGGCGGTCTGCGCATCGGAGACCGTGAGGATGATCGAGGCCCCGTCCACGGCACCGGCCCCGACCACCGCGGCACCGTCGGCCAGCTTCATTCCCGCGACACCGGCGGCTCCCCGGCCCTGGATGGGCACCGTGTCGGTCGGACAGCGCATGGCCTGGGCGTTGGATGCGACCACCACGAGCTCCGCGTCGTCGGGTCCCTCGAACGCGGCGACGAGGGTGTCGCCCTTCTTCAGGTTCATCGCGGTTCGTCCGTCGGATGTCTCGGTCAACTCGCTGACCCGGATCCTCTTGAGCTGCCCACCAGCGGAGGCGAGCACGAGCGGAGGTGGCTCGTCACCGGATGTGGGTGCGACGATGCGTAGCACGGACTCCCCCTTGTCCAAGGGGACCAGGTCCTTGATGGCGGTTCCGCGCCTTCTGCCGGTCACCTCGTCGATCGAGTCCACCGCCAGCGAGAAGACCCGCGCCCTGGTGGTGAGAGCCGACACCCTCGAATGCGTGGTCGTCCCGATCCGCTGGACCAGTACGTCGTGGCGTCCGAAGGTGGCCTTGCGCGGGCCGTCGATCGGTTCGCGCCCGATCAGGCCGCTGTCGGTCAGAGCCAACACACACGGTTCCTCCGTGCGGTTGGCACGCTCCGCCTCGGCCACCTCGGTGAGGGTCACGTCGTTGAGGTCCTCCGGCAACACGATCGTGCTGCGTCGCTGCCAGCCGTAGGTCTCGGCCATCTCCTCGAGCTCGGCCAGCACGATCGTCCTGCGGCGCTGTTCTGAACCGAGGATCTTCTCGTAGCCCGCGATCCTGTCGCGGATCTCCTCGGCCTCGGCGACGAGCTCCAGCTTCGCGAGGGCGGTCAGGCGTCGCAGCTGCATGTCGAGGATGTGCACCGCCTGCACCTCGGTGAGGCGCAGTTCGGCCATCAGGCGGTCCCGCGCCTCGGTCGCGTCCTGCGAGGAGCGGATTATGGAAACGACCAGGTCGATCGCGTCCAGCGCGATCAGCAGGCCCTCCACCAGGTGGAGTCGCCGCCGGGCGCGCTCGAGGCGGTGTTCGGTTCGTCGCCTGACGACCTCGAGTCGGTGCTCGGCGTAGTGGTTGCAGAGCTCCCACAGCCCCACGGTGGTCGGCACGCCATCGACCAGCACGACGTTGTTGAGCCCGAAGGAGTCCTCGAGCGGGGTGACCCGGTAGAGCTCGGTCAGAACGGCCTGCGCGTTGGCGCCGGGGCGCAGCTCGATCTCGAGTCGCAGGCCGGTGTGGCGATCCGAGGTGTTCTTCACGTCGGTGACCTGGGGCAGCTTGTCGTTGCGCATCAGCTCCTGGATGCGCGCCACGACCCGCTCGGGGCCGACGAGGTAGGGGAGCTCGGTGACGACGATGCCGTCACGCGCCCGGGTGAGCGAGACGATCTCCGCCCTCGCGCGGATCCGGATCGAACCCTTGCCGTGCTCGTAGGCCTCAGCCAGGCTCTCGTCGACCACGATGCCGCCGGAGGGGAAGTCCGGGCCGGGTAGAACCTCCATGAGTTCTGCGACGGTCGGCTTGGGACGCCGCTTGCGCATCACGAGCTTGACTGCCTCGTAGACCTCGCGCAGGTTGTGGGGAGCCATGTTGGTCGCCATTCCCACTGCGATGCCGGTCGAGCCGTTGACCAAGAGGTTGGGCAGGCGTGCAGGGAGGTAGGCGGGTTCGGTCCGCTCGCCGTCGAAGGTCGGGCGGAACTCGACGGTGTCCTCGTCGATCTCGGCGAGCATGTCCATCGCAGCGCCCGAGAGGCGGCACTCGGTGTAGCGGTAGGCCGCGGGCGGGTCGTCCAGGCTGCCGAAGTTGCCGTGTGGGTCGACCAGGGTGACGTTGCGACCGAACGACTGGCCCATGCGCGTGAGAGCGTCGTAGATTGCGCTGTCGCCATGGGGGTGGTACTTGCCCATCGTCTCGCCGACCACGCCCGCGCTCTTGCGGTGTGGCCGGTCCGGCCTCAGACCCATCGAGGACATCGCGTGCAGGATCCGGCGCTGCACCGGCTTCAGCCCATCGCGGACATCGGGGATCGCCCGGCTCGTGATAACCGAAAGCGAATAGGCGAGGAACGACTCGCCGAGCTCCTCGGTGACGGGGACGTCGACCACCTCCCGGGCGAAATCGTTGAACAGCGAATCCTGGCGCGTCACGGTCTGCCTCCTCGATGGCAACTCGACGCACGGTCACATGACCGGCTCGTACTCACAGCACCGACCGGGGTTCACGTGACCGGACGGCATCCCACAGATGCGGGCCGGTCCCATTGTCGCCCATGGCTGTGACGCGGCGGTGCATCACCCTGGCACCCTGCGGGCCGTGCCAGCGGGAACGGGCGCACAAATGGGGGCGCGCCGGGACTCGCGCGCTCGTGCTCAGCGGTTTGTTCGTGCCAGCGTGCCAACGCGCTCAGTAACTTGAGCGGGTTTGTCGAGTCGGTGGGTGTTCATGTGACGCTGAGCGACTCACGAAGCGCGCTTGAGTCGCCCAGCGCCCGGTGGGCGACTGGGAGGCTTCGCAGGTGGGGGTGGGATGGCTACTGCACCTCTGTGGTTGCATCTCCCACCCCGGCCTCCTTGGCGGCGCGGAGGCGCTTGCCGCGGTCCATCTCGAGTTCCACCAAGGCGTGCTGGATGGCCGCGAACTGCTCGGGGGTCACCTTCGGCAGGCCGAACGCCCCGTGGACGAACGCGGCCGTGTCAGCCCGGTAGTCGTGGCCGAACGACTTGAACTCACCGGGAACCGTGCGCATCGCGTTCATCGCGTCCACGACGACCTGCACGAGCGTGAGCACTGGTATCCAGTCCATCTCCTCGGGTACGTTGCGGCGCTCGACCCCCTCGACGAGCCACGGAGGTCGCTTGACCGCCAGGCGCGGTGACATCAGCGCGATCGGGTCGTTGTCGTGGTCGACGATCACCGCCCTCATCGCTTCGCGCTGCTCGTCGGTGAGCTCCGCGAACTGCTCGGGGCGGTCGAACGCTCCGACGGTGCCCTCGGGCACGTTCGGGCCGCGTCCCTCGCGCATGCCTGTGCGGGACCACTTCGCGAGCCCGGGCAACCCGAACCACAGCGCCCGGTCGATCCCGTAGTGGTCGAGCCCCTCGATGCCGGTGCGCATGACGATGTCCGACGAGGACCATGCGCCGAGGCTCTCGCCGAACACGAACACCTTCGGCCGCTTCTCGGGTGGGCGCTCGGCGAGGCGCTGCTTGACGCTCCACATCAACAACCTGAACTGCGAGCGGCCGAGCGCCACGGTCTGGACCGCGAGGAACGAGGGCGAGCGTCCGTACTGCACACACGCCGTGGCCATGTCACCCCGGGTGAACAGCTCCGCAGCCGACACCACGGCCTGGTCCACCCAACCGGTGCCGGTCGGGGAGAACAACAGCAGGTGCGAACGGTCGAACGCCCCGAGTCGCTCCATCTCGTCGCACATCATCTCGGATCGACCTGCGGGGTAGACCGGCTCGGAGTTGACCCCTACGTATGCCCGCACGGGCTCGGCGATCGCCGGTTCGCCCAGGGTCTTCTCGATCAACTCGGTGCTCACCACATCGGTGACGTACCGCCGGCCCTGAAGGCCCAGTTGCTCGAACGGCGAGATCGACTGCGGACCACCCGAGACGTGCGGGGAACCCGGCGGCGTGTCGTAACCCGGTTCCACCTTCTCGTTCGAGCGGGCGATTCGGGAGACCCCTGCGTTGTAGAGGGCCGCGGTGCCGGCTGCCCATGCAGCGGCGTTGACCACGCGACCGATCACCTGGTGGGGGATATCCGGTCCGAAGAAGTCGGCGGTTCCCTTGGCCGAGCCGCGGAACGCCTTTGCCAGCAGATGACCGACGGTCGACACCGTCACCCCGATTCCGATCGTGCCGAGGAGGTTCGCGGGCTTGTCGTCGTCGGTCCAACGCTGCACCATCGCTGAGCGGGCCTTGAGCGACTTGGAGGAGCGGTACAAGGCGTAGCCCGCGCCGGCGGCACCGATCGTGAGCGAGCGCCACGGCCCCTTGGCCGGGAATCGGCGGCGTCCCTCGTTGGCCGCTTCGTAGACCATGCCGCCGATCGACGCCGCGAGGGTCAGGTCGCCGATGCTGCGCACGCTCGAGACCAGCGTGTGCTCGTCGTCGGTCTCGGAGATGTTCGCGAGCGACCAGCCAGCGGCCGCCATCGCTCCCCGGGCGAGCAGCCGCCAGCCGATCGGGGTCTCCTCGGGGGCGATTCGCGTCGCGACCCAGTGCACCGGCGCATTGGTCACCGCTGCGGCGAGAACCGCAAGGCCCGCCGCCATCCCCTGGTGCATCGTGGCGCGGGGCATCAACGACGGCCCGTAGGCGTCCACGAGAGACGTCGCCTCGAGCGGTGCCGACGGGCTCGCGAGCAGTGGGTTGATCGCCGATGCGAGCTCGCCCGCAGCCCTGTTCATGAAGTGGTTCGTCTCGGCCAAAGTGCTCGGTCTCTGGTCTGGCATCTGTTCTCCATCGGTCGGGCTCATCGTCGGACTCGCTGCTTCCTGTCGGCCGGTTGTCGACCTGTGCGAGTGTTCGCCGACCAGTATTCCGCGCATCGCGGGCCGGTGGTGCGAGTTGCAGGCCGTATCCATGGAACTGAACCGGCTTCGACAATCCCGTCCTGTTGCTGCGAGACTGCCCCGATGACCGATGCACCATGGCTGGACGACGCATGCTCGCTGGTGGAAGCGTTCCGCAAGGGCGAACGCTCGCCGCTCGAAGAGCTCGAGGCGAGCTTCGACGCGATCGAGCGAAGTGATCTCAACTGCTTCTCGTTCCTCGACCGCGAGCGAGCGGAAGCCGCCGCGAAGGCGGCCGACACCTCCAAGCCCTTCGGTGGTGTGCCCTTCGGGGTGAAAGAGTTGGACCAGGTCCAGGGCTGGCCCGATACGGGCGCGTCGCTGCTGTTCGCGGACCGGATCGCCGACCGGACCGGCAACACGGTCGGGCGGGCCATCGACGACGGCGGCGCGGTGCCGATCGGGCTGACCACCGCGAGCGAGTTCGGCGGGCTCAACGTGAGCGTCACCAAGCTCAACGGGGTCACCCACAACCCTTGGCGCCACGGACGCACCTGCGGCGGATCGTCATGCGGCAGCGCGTCCGCGGTGGCCGGAGGCCTCGTATCGCTCGCGTCGGGAGGTGACGGCGGCGGATCCCTGCGGATACCTGGCGGCTACACAGGGCTCATCGGGTTCAAGGGCACCTACGGTCGCACGACGAGGGGCCCGGACGCCTACTCGCGTCCCGGCACGGTCGTGTTGGGCAACATGGCCCGCTCGGTTCGCGATGCGGCCCGCTACTACGACGTGGTCTGCGGGCTGGATCCGACGGATCCGACCTCGCTGCCCTCCTCGGGTACCTGGGAGGCAGACCTCGGTAGTCACGACCTGAAGGGTCGCAGGGTCGCGGTCCTGCCATCGATCGGGGGGGTGCGGCTCGACCCCGGCGTGGAGGAGGCGACCCGAGCCGCGGCCGGCGAGCTGATCGCTGCGGCGGGAATGGTGCCCGTCGACATCACACTCGAGCTGCCGAACCTCGCGGCCCAGTGGGCCATGGGCAACCTATCGACGCTGGTGTCCGAGCTCGGCCGAGCGTGGCCGCGGCGGCGCAAGGAGCTCACCCACGAGGTCGAGGTGGGCATGATGCTCTCGGAGACCTTCTACAACATCCATGTAGCGGGGGTTGCCGAGGAGCGCAGGGTGCAGGCCTACCAGGCCATGGCGCAGGCGTTCTCCCAAGTTGACTTCATCATGTGCGCGACCAACCCGGGTCCGGCGTTCGCCGCGGAGAAGACCAACAGCAGCCCGCAGCGCACGGCTCTCGACGTGCTCGAGGACAACGCGATCGCCGATCTCGCCGCCCGGGGTGTGCTCGGTTCGGTCCGGATCGCCTCGGGGTTCGCTCCCCGCCTGCCCAACGCCATCCTTGACCTGGTGACCGAGCGGATCCCCGACGTCGTGACGATGGGCGGGCTGACGATCATCTCGAACATCTACGGCAATCCCGCGGTGTCGATCCCGGCGGGGACCGTCGACGGCCTCCCGGTCGGTCTGCAGGTGCTGGCGCGACACCATGAGGACGCCCTGTTGTTCGACGTAGCCCTGGCCGCCGAACGTCACATGCCCTGGCCCCTGGTCGCCCCGCCGGTCAGCCGTGCGGCGGGTTCTGAGCCGGCTGTGACTGCCTGAGCCGGCTGTTAACCAGTCTGGGGGCACTGCCTGCCTGAGCCGCCCGTTCACCTCTCGAGCGGGCACTGCGTGAGGCGGTTGCGTCGCAGCGACCGTGGGCCGCGCTCAGCACGCTGTTGGTGCCGCGGGGACCACCGCGTGGGCCGCGGCGGGGTTCGTGCTGCGGGGTTGCTCGTGAGCTCCGTGCTCCCCTCAGATGACATGGCCAGTGGGTCGACCACCGACCAGTAGTCGTCTCATCCGAGGATGAGCTCCGCCGCGATGCGCATCTGACCCGGATCGGTCGGGTACATCGTCACCGTGGTGACCGGGCTGTCACGCCAGACCGCGAGCTTCTCTGCGATGCGTTCGGGTGGTCCGACCAAGGAGATCTCGTCCGCGAACTCCGTCGGCACCACTTCGACGGCTTCGTCGCGACGGCCTTCCATGAACAGGTCCTGGATCCGGTGGGCCTCCTCCTCGAAACCCATCCGGGCCATCAGGTCGGTGTGGAAGTTCTTGCCCTTGGCTCCCATGCCTCCGATGTAGAACGCGAGCATCGCCTT
>CAYVYG010000076.1:4971-10921 GCA_964454385.1 uncultured Microthrixaceae bacterium | reverse complement strand
CGTCGGCAACATCCCCGGGGCGGTGCCCCACACCTCCACCTACGCGCTGACGAACGTGACCCTGCCGTACCTCGCTGCACTCGCCACCTCGGGAGTCGAACAGGCTTTGCGATCCGACCCGGCCCTTGCCCGCGGGGTGAACGTCCGCGGCGGGCTGGTCGTGAACGACGCCGTGGCGGAGGCCCTTGCTGTCTCCCCTGGATGAGCTGTTCGCGAGCTCGGCGCCGCGCTCCGCTCCACCGGCATGGGGCGTGGGCGGGTGTCCCACCCGCTCGGAGGTCCACGGGCGCGGTGTCGCAGGTCTTTGTGCTGTGGGTATCTCAGGAAGTTCGGTTGTGCTCTTGACTCGAACATATGTTCGATGATAGGTTGTGTTCATGGGAGGAATGACGACGGTAACGACGACGGTGGGGGAAGCGAGGACGCTGCCTCGTAGCGAACCCGGAGCCGACCGCGGCGATGGAGTTCACGGTGAGGTAGGTGGTGTGGTTCGTGATGGGGTGTCGGGCCGGCCTCGTCCGGATCACCGGTGTCAGGACGAGTTGCCCGAGATGGTCGCGTGTGCCGAGGAGATACGGTTGTTGGCGGCGTCGATCCATGGGGCCGAGGCACGTTTGGCGCAGTGCCTGGCGGAGTTCGCGGCGGGTGAGGGGTGGGTCGGGTCGGGGATTCGCTCGTTGGCTCACTGGTTGACCCTGCAGTGCGGTTTCACGGCTTCCGAGGCGCGGCAACGTTGCGATCTGGCCGCGAGGAGCAGGGAGTTGCCGAGGCTGTTCGAGGCGTTTGGATCGGGGGCGTTCTCCGTTGGTTCAGCGCAGTGTGCACAGAGGGTCGCGACCCCGGCGAACGATGCGGAGGTGACCCGGGTGGCATTGACCGCGACATCACCGCAGGCAGCCCGTACCTACGCCGCGTTCCGAAATGCGGTCGCCGCCGAGCGTCGTCACGGCGAGCGCGGAGCTGACGGCAACGGCGGTGCCGCCGTCGAGGATGAGCCGCTGAGCCCTGGCGCCGACGATCCGGCTTCGTCCAACGACGGTGATGTGGACACCTGGTTGCGCATGTGGTGGGACGAATACCAGTACCTGCGCATCGATGGGCGACTCGACACCACCGATGGAGCCGCATTGAAGGCGTTGCTCGATGCAATCCGCCACGACGCCGAGAACGCGGACCGCGCCACACGAGTCCCTGAGCCCGATCCCGTTGACTGCGATGACGCTGGTCGCGTCGACCCCCAGAGCGAGGACGGTCCAGGTCGCCCCGGCCGCTCTGGTGACCTGGATGGGGACGGCGATTCAGATCGTCCCGGCGGTGCTATTGGCTCGGTGACCGGTGGGCGGCGGTTGTCGTGGATCGATGCGTTCTCTCGGCTCACCCGTTTGGCGGGTGACGCGCTGGTTGATCGCGGTGTGCGGGGCCGTTGGGAGGACAGGTTCGCGGTGAGTGTCGTCATCGACGTCGAGGTGTTGCTGGGGGCCCGTGACGGTTGTGGGGTCCTCGACGACGGCGCGTCGGTTGCCCGTGAAACGGTGTGGGACTGGTTGCCGGCGTCGACCCTGGAAGGGCTGGTCGCCCGTCGGGGTGCGCCGTTGTTCATGGGTCGCAAGGTTCGGGTGCCGAACCGCGCGACGAAGCGGGCGTTGAAGGTCCGAGACGGCGGTTGTGCGTTCCCGGGGTGCGGGTGCACCGAGTTCCTCGATGCGCATCACCTGTACGGGTGGTGCAACGGCGCGTCGACCGATGTCGACGAGTTGGTGTTGTTGTGTCGACGTCATCACCGGTTGTTCCACGCCGGTGAGTATTCGATCGTGATGATCGATGGTCACCCACGGTTCGTCTCCGGCGTGTTGAGCTACGGGCTGCCACCGCCAGAATCCCTCGGGGACCTACAAGGGGACGGCAGACTCCGAAGCGTCGAACCTGGCGTGGTTCGGCGATGTTGCGAACCACTCACCCACTACGCGAAGGATGTCTTCGTGACCATGCTCCTCGGAGCAACCCCCGACTGAGAGGCCCGTCAACCCGGGGTTCCCCACCTCGGCAAGCGTCCGGAGCGTCAGCTCGGGGTCGCGGCTCCCGTAGCCACGAGGCGGCTGTCGGCGAGCGCAGCGGTCCGGTGGCCCGTGATCGCCCGATAGTCATCGGAGGTGGTCATCGAGATGAACACCTCGACGCTCGGGTAGCGGATGACCGCGATGTCGTCCCAACGTTCGGACGAGGGGCCGATGACCGTTGCATGGCACGGGCCGAACAGGAGCGCTTCTGCACCCAACTCGGCGAGTATCGGCAGCACCCCCGCCGAGTAGCGCCCGTATGCCTCACGTCCGCTGATCGGGTCGGATGGCTCGAGTTCGGGAGAACCCGAGTAGTCGGCTGTATCCCGGTAGCGCAGAAGGTTCAACATCGTGACCGGCCCACCGATCCCGGCATCGATCAAGGAGCGCACCTGCTGGTCGGAGGGTTCGATGAAGGAGTCCTGTCGGTTCGGTTCGGCCATGTGCCACATCATTGCTGGTCCGGCGGACACGCGTTGGTCAGACCACCCGCCGGGCAGCGCTCAGCGGTGAATCGCGACACCCTGGTGCGAGGCGGTGGCCCGGCCCGCGCATCAGCTGACGCCAAGGAACTCCACCGCGTCAGCCGCCGCATCGAGGTCGAACTCGGGTTCGCCGAAGCGGCGGATCTCGCGGTAGGTGCGGTCACGCCCCGCAGGCTCGATGAAGTGGTGCGCCAGCCTCTCCATGAGCGGATCGAGGGCTGCCGTGGGAAGCTCCGTGAGGTCACCTCTGCGCAGACTGCCATCGGCGAGCAGGCGACCCAGGTCGTAGAGGTCCGATGCACGCTTCTCCGGCTTGGAGGATGCCCGCAACCCGACCGTGCTGGCCTTCATCGCGACCAGGCCGGGAGTCGTGGCGACGAGGCGGCCACCTGCCCGAGCGAGTCGTGTTCCGCTCAGCTCGTCGACTGCGACCACGTCAAGGATCGAGGCGGTGTCGTGGGCCCATACGTGCGCGATCGCATTCACCTCGAGATCGCTGAGCGGACCGCGGTCGACAAGGTACGCGGCGAGCTCATCAGCGGGGTCGGGTGACACCTCGATCACATCGAGTGACATGTCGCCCGCGAAGGAGTAGCGGTGGCCGTCGGTTGCGGTCACTGCCAGGTGCGAGAGCAACTCGTGCATGTCGTCCATGTTCCGCGCCAGGGCGTCGATGTCGACCGTCGCGCGATGCGGGGCACCGACCCTGCACATGACTGCGAGTCCTCCGATCAAGCGGAGCTCGGGTGGCAGGGAGCCGAGCAGTGCGACCTCGCGGTGCGTGGTGCCGCCTTCGCGTCCGGTCAGCACCACGGTCATGAGGCGGTTCCTGCGATCGGCTGGTCGTGTTCCCTTGACTCGCCCGGCACGAGTCCCCAGTCCTGGAGGATCTCGCGTCCTCTCGCTCTGTCGCGGCCGAGCCGCAGCGCACAGACCATCGGATGCGCTATGAACCATGGATGATCCTCGTTGGGTGGGTAGTCGTCGTGGGACGGCAGCCATTCGACCGGTGACTCACGGATCCAGGTGCGGGTCGGAACCTGCTGGTCGGCCAGGCGACGGGCACGACGCAACACCCCTGGAGCCGTGATGTACACCCGGGCCGGCAGGTCGCCCGCGGCGGGAATGCGCGCACCGCCCAGGGTTGCTGCCCGTTCGTCGACCCGGACCAGCGCATCGGGGGTCACGATCCCCGAGAGCTCCTCCAGGCCGACCGGAAGCGCCGTCCAGGCGTCGTCGGGCCAATGGGCGCTGGTCTCCCAGAACAGATCGGGTAGGAGCGGCCGGTTCGTGGCGGAACCGACCAGCCCCAGGTGGTTGAAGCGTCCGATGATCTGGTGCACCGCTCCGACGCTCCTACCGATGACCGGGGCGACCGATCGTGCGGTGACGGCGCGGGTGGGTTCGATCAGGGATGCGAGCGCGATCTCGAGGCCCACGGTGGTCCACGGGTTGGCCGATGCCGGATCCTGGTCCTGGTCGCGCAGTGGGATCGGAGCTTCGATGCGCACACCCGGAGTCCACACGCGCAGGTGTCCGCGACGATCGAGCCAGCCCCATCCGTTCCCACGCAACTCCTCGCGTCCTGGCTCGCTGATGCGGTCCGCCACGACGACCACCGGATTGTCGCTGTGGAGCTTGTCGACGAGGTCGCGCACTTCGGCCGGTGTCGGATGAGCCCGTTCCAACAGGTCGAGCGCCACCCGTCGTCCGTCGACGGTCAGGGCTCCGTCCACCTCGCGGACGTCCAGGTCGATCGCTCGGAGCGCATCGGCGACTTCTCGGGCGAGGTCGACATACTCAGGCGTACCTGCCGTCACAAACACCGAACAATGGTACCATCATCAACCCAGGTACTGGGGATCGCCAGATCGCAGGGGTCTGTTCACATACCTCGATCTCAAGCGCACTGTCCGTGCCGTCGCGAACAAAGAACATAGTTCGGAGTCGCATCTTGGCATCGTGAGCATCGTCGGTCCAAGCGTCACCGGTGAACGTCCCTGTGCAATCCTGTGCGGGTGAGACCCAGCCCGGGGGCCAGAGCCGCGTTGAACCCGCTGCGGTTGCGGATACCAGCCTGTGATGTCGCTCGACGGGTCGATCGGTGACGCCACGACGTCAGCGAGCTGCCCCGAAGACGACCGTCGGGTGGCGCGAGTGGGTAGCGCTGCCAGAGTTGGTGGATACCCCGATCAAGGCGAAGGTCGACACCGGAGCGCGGACCTCGGCACTGCACGCCTTCTCGTTGCGGGTGACCGAGAGACAAGGAATGCCTGTCGCTGTCTTCGAGGTGCATCCGGACCAGCGTTCGACCGTCGGTTCGGTCGAGGCGAGCTGCGAGATCATCGGGTTCCGCCATGTCCGGTCCTCCAATGGTCGAACCGAGAACCGTCCCGTGGTGCGCACGACCGCATCGCTTGGAGACCTCAGCTGGCCGATCGAGGTCACCCTCACGTCCCGTGATGCGATGGGGTTCCGTATGCTGCTCGGACGTTCGGCGCTCAAGGGCCGCTTCGTGGTCGACCCGGGGCGCTCCTACCTCCAGTCCCCGGGGCGCGGATCGCCGAGGTGAGCTCCGGCGGACAACGATCACGCGGCCGCCGGGAAACGGTTGCGCGACCGGCACCAGAGACCAGACGGATTGCGAGGCAGGACACGATATGAAGCTGGCGATACTCTCCCGGGCGCCGCGCTCCTACAGCACCCAACGCCTGCGCAACGCCGCGCTCGACCGCGGCCACAAGGTGAAGGTGCTCGACACGTTGCGGTTCGCCATCGACCTGGCGGGGGACGAACCCGACCTCATGTTCCGTGGCAAGCCGCTGTCGAACTACGACGCGGTGCTTCCCCGCATCGGCGCATCGATCACCTACTTCGGCCTTGCGGTCGTCCGCCAGATGGAGCAGATGGACATCTACACCCCCAACTCCTCGGCTGGGATCGGCAACTCCCGCGACAAGCTGCGCGCCACCCAGATCCTCTCGCGCCACAACATCGGCATGCCCGCGACGATGTTCGTGCGTGAACGCGCGGACGTCCTTCCGGCGATCGAAGCGGTGGGCGGCGCGCCAGTGGTCGTCAAGCTGCTCGAGGGAACCCAGGGCATCGGGGTGATACTCGCACCCGACACCTTGGTGGCCGAGGCGGTCATCGAAACCCTCCACAGCACCCGTCAGAACGTGCTGATCCAACGGTTCGTGGCCGAGTCGAAGGGACGCGACATCCGGGCGTTCGTTCTGGGTGACCGGGTCGTGGCGGCCATGAGGCGCTCGGCGCGCGGCGACGAGTTCCGCTCGAACGTCCACCGTGGCGGTTCCACCGAGGCGATCGAATTGGACGAGGAGTACAAGCGCACGGCGGTGCAGGCCGCCCAGATCATGGGCCTGCGCGTCGCCGGGGTCGACATGC
>CAYVYG010000076.1:0-4961 GCA_964454385.1 uncultured Microthrixaceae bacterium | reverse complement strand
TCGAGGGCACCGATGGCCCCCTGGTCATGGAGGTGAACTCCTCACCGGGTCTCGAGGGCATCGAGTCGGCAACCGGACTCGATGTGGCCGGCGCGGTCATCGACTACGTCGCGAACCAGGTGGGCTTTCCCGAGCTCGATGTCCGCCAGCGCCTCACCGTGTCCACGGGCTACGGCGTGGCGGAGCTGCAGATCCGCGAGGGGTCCGACATGGTCGGGCGCAGCATCCGCGACTCGGGTCTGCTCGAACGCGACATCGCGGTTCTCACGTTGAACCGCGGCACCGCTGTGATCCCGAACCCGCGCGGCTCACGGGATCTCGAAGCCGAGGACCGCCTGTTGTGCTTCGGTCGTCTCGAGGACATGCGCGACCTGGTGCCCGAGCGGCGCCGGCGGCGCACGAGGCCGCGGATGAAGCCGCTCGATCCCGATGACATCCCCGAGGAGTTCACCGACGGTGACGCCCAGAACCCCGGAGGCGACCGTTGAGCGCGTCGCGCCGCCCGCCCTTCGAGATCGCCGGGACGAGCATCGCACCGGGGCGCAGGACGACTCTGGAGCTGCCGATCGGTCGCCTCATGTCGGGCAGTTCGATGGCGCTGCCGGTGCTGGTGCTGCACGGCCGCTCCGACGGACCGGTGATGTGGCTCAGCGCCGCGGTCCATGGCGACGAGCTCTGCGGGGTCGAGATCATCCGCCGGGTCATCGGTTCGGTCGATCCCCGGACCCTCGCCGGCACGCTGATCGCGGTTCCGGTGCTCAACGTCTACGGGTTCAACACCGGCGACAGGTTCCTGCCGGACCGGCGTGACCTCAACCGGTCCTTCCCGGGTTCGCCGCGCGGTTCGTTGGCGGCCCGGATCGCCCACCTGATGATGACCGAGGTGGTGAGCAGGTGCTCGCTCGGCATCGACCTGCACACGGGGTCGGACCATCGCACCAACCTTCCCCAGGTCCGTGGTGACCTCGAGGACTCCGGGACCCTGGAGCTGGCGCGGTGCTTCGCGGCACCGTTGGCGCTGAACGCGGCGACGCGCGACGGTTCCCTGCGGGCCGCCGCGACCAAGGCCGGAGCGTCGGTGCTGCTCTTCGAGGGCGGAGAGGCCGACCGCTTCGACGAGCACGCGATCGAGGTCGCGACCGACGGCGTGCTGCGCGTGATGGCAGCGCGGTCGATGATCGCCAGTGCTCCCGAGGCGCCCGGGGACACCAGGCTCGCATGGTCCTCGGGTTGGGTGCGCGCCTCGCGCAGCGGCATCGCGCACACCGAGGTGGAGCCCGGCGACGTGGTGGCCGAGCACGACACCCTGGCAGTGGTCCACGATCCCTTTGGCAAGCGACTCAGCACCGTGAGGGCCCGCCAGCCCGGCATGGTGATCGGGCTCACCCGGCGGCCACTTGTCAACCGCGGCGACGCGGTCGCGCACATAGCGCAACTCGACGCCGTGGGTGACAGCTGATGCCAGGCGGTTGATCGCAGCGCGGCTGATGGCAGGATCGATGGTAGAATCGCGCCATGATGACGACCATCGATCGGGCGGGCCGCGTGGTGGTGCCGCGGTTCATTCGTGAACGGCTCCACCTGTTGGACGGGGGAAAGGTGGAGGTCACCGAGCGAGCCGGGATCATCGAGATCTCACCGGTGGACGCGGAGTTGGAGATCGTCCAGACAGCGCAGGGACCCGTCGCGGTGCCTGCGCAGGAGCTCCCGATGCTGACCGACGAGGACGTCAGAATCACGCTCGAGTCAGTCCGGAGGTGACGGCGGTCGACACCAGCGTCGTTCTGCCGGCGCTGTTGAGCTGGCACGAGCACCACGAGTCGTGCCGTAGTGCAACGCAGGGCGCTGCCCTGCCAGCCCACGTCGGGCTCGAGTCGTATTCGGTCATGACCAGGCTGCCGTCTCCACACAGGGTGTCGCCGGCGACAGCTGCCGCTCTGATCGAGGGCTGGTTCAGCGGCAGGCGCCTGTTGGCACCTGAGCGGCTACAGCGTGAGCTCGTGGTCACGGTGTCCGAGCTCGGCATCGCGGGAGGCTCGGTCTACGACGCTCTGGTCGGACTGACCGCGAAAGCGGCGAACGAGGAGCTCTTGAGCCGGGACGAACGTGCGGTGAGGACATACAAGGCGCTCGGGGTGTCATTCAGGCTGCTGGGCTGAACCTGCTCCGGAACGGCCCGTCAGCGCTGCAGCGCCTCGACCTCCCGGTCGTGGTCGGTGGTGCCGATGCGCTTGGAGAACCAGTCGATCGCCACGACCACCACGAAGCCGAGCACCGCCAACAGGATCGTGACCGCGACCGCTTCGTCTGGAGCGCCGAGCGCTGTGCTGTCGACCCCGGCCGGCCACGGCCACAGCACGCGCAGGGAGCCGACCATCAAGCCGATCAGCGCCGCCATCACGGTGTTGTAGTGGTGTTCGAGGGACCAGTGCAGCACCTGTGAGAACAACCCCAGGCCCACCACCGCGCCGAGGCCGACCACAGCGACCGGGAGGAGGTCCCGCTCGCTGACAGCGGAGAGGATCGGTGCGTACATGCCGAGCATCACCAGGATGAACGACCCCGAGATGCCGGGCAGGATCATGGCGCATATGGCGAGCGCCCCGGATGCGAAGTAGGCCCAGATAGCGGGGGCGGCCGCCTGGCCGACCGCGTCCTCGGTGGTTCCCGATCGCAGGCCCAACAGCAGGAACACCGCGACCCCGACCCCCAGCCCAACGAGCAGGCGGGTGGTGTCGCGCTCCTCGAGGAGTCCCCAGGCGACGACAACCGATCCGAGCACCAGTCCCATGAACAACCCGGCCATCGCCTCGGGGTGATCGTGGAGCAGATCCTCGATCAGGCTGGCGAGGGTCAACAGCGCGATGCCGATGCCCACCAGCAACGGGATGAGGAACGCCCATTCGATGTCGACGAAGGCCCGGCGCGCTCCCGCAACGTCGCCCTTGAGCAGCCTTCCGATAGCGGTCGAGCCGTCGCGGATCGAGGTGATCAACCGGCGGTAGATGCCGAACACCAGGGCGATCGTCCCGCCGGATACTCCCGGCACGATGTCGGCTGCGCCCATGCAGAACCCGCGTATGACGGTGAAGGGGATTTCGCGCACCGCGTGACGCTAGTTCCGCGGATGACTCCCGACCTGATCTGCTCCCGAGGCGGGAGGGAGGGCACCCCGCGACAGGACAGAGGCCGGGGGTTGTGCGGTGTCGCAGCGGAGGCGACCATTGTCCGGTGACCCCACTGCGTTGGACGTCGTGTGTACGCGCGAGATCGCTGGTTCCGGTCGCGCTGGTGGCGGTGACGCTCTTGGGTGTTGCGTGCGGTGGCGGCGACCCCTCCACGCCTGCGGCGGCGGATCAGCGCCCGGGCGCCGGGAAGCCCTACAAAATCACCGTCGCAGGGGACAGCGTCGCGCTCGGGCTCGGGATCGCGATGCGCGGGATCGCCGAGGGATCGACCGGCGACCATGGAGCTACCGGCGACCACGGATCGGCCGACCGCGAGGGCGCGACCGGCGAGGAGATCGAGCTCAAGGCCATCGGAGAGGACGGAACCGGTCTCGCGCGCGAAGACGCGTTCGACTGGCCGGCCCGACTGGCAGAGCTGGCCCGGGACTTTCCGCCCGAGGTGCTCGTGTTCTCGGTCGGCTCCAACGATGCCCAGGACCTGACCGACCCGAGCGGTACCACGGTGGTGACGATGGCCGAGGGTGCCGCCTGGGATGCCGAGTATTCGCGGCGCCTCGCCGCGGTGTTCGACGAGTTCCGCCACACCGGCGCGACGGTGGTCTGGGTCGGGCCCGTGCGACCCGCCGATGAGACGGTGGCGGACACCAACCGGCACATCCACCGGCTGGCCACCGAGGTGGCGGCCACCCGCGACTGGGTGGTCGTCGAGGACCTGGCGGAGCTCACCGGCTCGGGCGCTGAGTCGACCTCGCAGTGCCTGGCATCCGATGGCCTGCACCTGTCCCAGCAGTGCTATCGAGAGGCGGCCGAGGAGCTGCTGGCGCGCATCGGTGGTGGCGGTCTCCGGTAGAGTCCGTTGCCCGTCGACCAGGGGGCCTCGATGACAAGAGCGACACGACCGTTCCGAGACAGCTCGTTGCAGTGCCGTCACCGCACGACCGCTCGCCTGCTCGGCGCTGCGATCGTCGTGGCCGCCGTGGCGATGGCACCGGGGTTCGCAGCTGCGATTCCGGTGGGTTCCGCCGCCGGGCCCCAGGAGCAGGCGGAGCCCACCGGGCCCCAGGAGCAGGCGGAGCCCATCGGGCCCCAGGAGCCGTTCCTGTGCACCACCGAGTACAACGGGCTCGGCCAACCGATCGTCGACAACACCGACCGGGAGGGCACACCGGTCTACCCGGAGTCGGCACCCGACACGCCGGATCGCGAACAGGACCCGACGGGTTGGTCGAAGCGTTGCCAGGCCGAAGCGCGGGTCGAGTACCGCTACCGTGACACCGAGGGGGAGGTTCAGACCCTTCCCGAGGGGGCGACCGAGCTACCGGCCGACATCGCGTACATCGACACCTCGCAGCTCGTCGGCGCGGACGAGATGGACCTCGGCGAGGAGGCGCGCATCCCGTACCTGTTCCGCTACGAGCGGGGGACGCTGCCCGAGAACCGCTTCATCTACAGCATCGCGATGCTGGTTCCCTTCGAGGAGGTCACCGATGCCGGCGGTGCACCCGACGACGCCCTGTGGAACGGACGGCTCGTGTACAGCTTCGGCGGTGGTGTGGGGATCGGCCACAGCCAGGGCAGCCTCTCGGATGGCGACTCGCAGCTCGACGAGGCGCTGCGCGCCGGCCACGCAGTGGTCTACTCCTCGGGAACCCGGACCTCGGTGCACTACAACCTGTTGCTCGGCGGGCGAACCGCCGAAGAGCTGAAGGCGCTGTTCGTGGACCGCTACGGCGAGCCGATCTACACCGTCGGCATAGGTGGGTCCGGGGGAGC
>CAYVYG010000075.1:0-11000 GCA_964454385.1 uncultured Microthrixaceae bacterium | reverse complement strand
GGCCGCCGAGGGGATCATCGCCCCGGACCACCTGGTCGTGACCAATGGGGTGGGGTCGCGGCGCTCCGTCGAGCGGGCAGTGATGGACCTGCGTCCCGGTGTCACCGAGGTCTACCTGCACCCGGCCACCGACCACTCGGAGCTGCGTTCGTTCGACCCACGCTGGGCCCACCGCGTCGACGACCACCACCTCCTCACGCGCGACTCGGAGTTCCGCTCTGCGATCGAACGATCCGGCATCGTGTTGACCGGCTGGCGCGAGCTGCGCGACCTGCAGCGGTCGGACCCGGTTGTGGGTGACGTCGCAGGCGACCCAACGGACGTCCTTGCGGATGACGTTGCAGGCGACAGGGACGTTCAACCGTAGAGGTCATCACCCCCGCAGGCTCCCCAGAGGCCCGCAGAGTTGCTCCTGGCCTGGCGCCCAGCGGCCGCCAGCCGCTCGCTGTGAGCGACGTTGGGTGGATACTCCGCCGGTTGTGCGTATCCGTCGCTCACCAGCGCCTCGTTCACGAACAGGCCATCGGAGGCTCGGTATACGTAGGCGAGCAGCCGGTCGTAGCGGTCGCGGGTCTGCAAGTCGCGCTCGAGGACGACCGACGTCCCCTCGGGCAGCAACTCACCTGCGCGTTCGGAGGCCTCCTTGCCGTAGCACTCCACCTCGGTTCCGGGCTTCACCGACTCGGGCGTATCGATGCCGACCAGTCGGACGCGCTCCTCCACGCCACCGGTGGTCACGACGATCGTGTCGCCGTCGACGACCCGGTCCACCACCGCGTTCGGCTGGCCCGGCAGCCCATCGGCAACCGGGTGAGCGGAACTGCAGGCCACAACGCTCGCCCCGAGCGGACCCATGACGCACAGCACGCACAGCAGGCACAGCCTGCCCGAGGCGCCCGATGCGTCCGATGCGTCCGATGCCAACCCCCGTCCGCGGCGACGGTCTCTCGCTCGTCGCATGCGATGTTCGGTGCAGGTCGCCACGGGAGCGGATCCTACGGGCGGCCGGGACCGTGTCCGAGTGGAACGTCCGCCGTATCGGGGGTCAGGCGGCCCGGTGCGTCGACGGGCCGTTCCGCAGCGGCAGGTGGGGTCTTGTCAGCGCTGCCATTAGAGCTTCTTCGCGCGCGGGCCTGCGAGCGGCGTCGCGTTCGGCGTTGCGGCGCATCGCCTCGGGCAGCGCCGCTCGAGCCGCCGAGGCACCCGCGTGTGCACGCTGCACCCGCGTCGATGGGCGCTTGCGCACCGGCGTCGGCCGAGCGCGACCGCGATCGGTCGAGCGGCCCGGGCCGGCGTCGGTCGGTGGGACCGGGAGCAGGGCGAGCTGGTTCTTCATGTGAACCAGTCTGAACGGGGGGTGTGACAACGGCGGATCAGCCTGATGTGCCCCTCAGCGTGGCCGACCGCGGGTCAGTCCGATGCGCCGCTCAGCAGGGCGCCCCGGGTGCGGTGAGGGGCCAGGGGCGGGATTCCTCGAGGATCCTGCCGAGGTCGAACAACAGGGCGTCGCCATGATGGCGGGTGGCCACCTGCATCCCGACCGGCATCCCGTCGAGGTTTCCCACAGGCAGCGACAATGCAGGGTTGCCGTAGATGTTGTAGGGGATCGTCAGCGCCCCGTTGTTCTCGAGGCCGACCTTGCGGTCACCGACGCGGGTGTTGGCGCCGATCTCGGCAGGGAAGGCGACGTCGGGGTTGGTGGCCGACACCAGGAAGTCGACCTCTTCGAAGGCGTCCGCGAGCGTCTCGTTGGCTCGGGTCCGGTCCGCTTCTGATCGTGCGGCCATCTCCAGGCTGTACTCGCCCTCGGCCAACCGCATGGCGAAAGCCATCTCCTTGGTGAGCTCGGCCTCGCAACCGGGCCAGTGATCAGCGAGCTCCGCGCGCAGCGACGCCAGGTTGCCCATCGCCCAGTCGAAACCGAGGCGGGGCGCCGTGAAGTCGATCCCGACCACTTCGAGCCCGGCATCGACAGCGAGTTGGTGGGCGGCGTCGCGCACCAACTCGGAGACCTCGGATCGCACGACGGCCGAGCCCAGATCGGCCACCACCGCCATCTTCATGCCCCGCAGCTCCTCGCGGTGGCTGTCGAGCTCCGACTCCCAGCGATCGTGGCGGGGAAGCGAGTACGGATCGCGCGGGTCATAGCCGCAGGTCACCTCGAAGTAGCGCGCCAGATCGCGGATCGAGCGCGCCATCACGCCCAGGACCACCGTGAGGGGATGAATCGAGGTGTGCGGCCCGCGGGGGATCCGCCCTGCGGTGCCCTTCATCCCCGGAAGGCCGCAGAAGCCGGCCGGGATGCGGATCGAACCACCGCCGTCCCCACCCGAAGCGAGCGTGCACAGGCCCCCGGCGACAGCCGCCGCGCTGCCCCCCGAGGATCCCCCTGCGGTGCGACCGTGCTTCCAGGGGTTGTGGGTGATCCCGTTGAGCTCGGTCACGCTCACGTTCAGCCCGCCGAACTCCGAAGCGGTGGTCAACCCGAAAGGCACTGCTCCACCGTCGTGTTCGGTGCGCACCAGCGCGGTGTCGCTCCACTGCGCCACCCGGTCCCGGAACACCAGTGATGCCTCCGTCGCGGGCCAGCCCCGGTAGTTCCCGAGCTCCTTGATCCCGAATGGGACTCCGCCGAAGGGCAGAGATGGATCCGCGTCCGCTGCGGCGGCAAGCGCTCTGTCGGGGTCGGTGAACGACACGCAGTTCAACTCGCTGGAGTCGACCGCGGCGAGCGTGGCACGCATCTCCTCGAGGGGTGAGCGCTCGCCTGAGCGGAACGCCTCGACCAGTGAACAGGCATCGCCCTGCCAGGGTGGATCGGTCATGGGTGTGCTCCCGGGTAGTCGTCGGTGACCGGCGGCGAGTGTAGGTCAACCATGACGACCCGTTGCCGGGCGACGCTAGCTTTGCGGCGATGAAGGCCTCCGAATGGCTCGGACTGCAGCCCACGCACAATCCGCATCGTTGGTTCCTGCCGGTGACCGAGGGCATCGCGACCCGCGGCCAATTCCTCTTCGGGGGATGTGGTCTCGGTGCGGCTGTCGCTGCGCTGGAACACACCACGGGTCGTCCCCTCGTGTGGGCGACGGCGCAGTACCTGAGCTTCGCGATGGTCGAGGACGTCGTCGACCTCGATGTGAAGGTGTCGGTCGCGGGCCATGCCACGACCCAGGCACGGCTGGTCGCGCACGTCGGGGAGCGCGAGATACTCACGGTCAACGCAGCGCTGGGGTCCAAGGACCATCCGGCGCAGGGCCAGTACGTCGAGATGCCGGAGGTGTCGGCCCCCCATGACTGCCCCCGCCGACCACCGCGCGCCGAGGACGAACGTTCGATCATGACCCGCCTCGACATGCGACTGGCCAAGGGCAGCCAGTGGGACGACCTCGACGGTCGCCCCCAGTCCGATGGCCGGAGCGCCCTGTGGGTGCGGCTCCCCGACGACGACGGGTCGCTGCTCGAGCTGTCGGCCGCGACCCTCGCCATCCTGGGTGATTACGTGCCGTTCGGCATCTCGCAGTCCCAGGGGATCTGGTGGCCCTCGAACAGCCTGGACAACACGATCCGCATCGTCTCGCTGGCGGAGACCGAGTGGGTGCTGGTCGACGTGCGGGTCGAAGGGATCCACGGTGGTTTCGGTCACGGCACGGTCTACCTGTGGTCCGACTCGGGTGCGTTGCTGGCCGCGGCCTCGCAATCCGCGCTCCTGCGCAGCCAGCCCCACTGACCGAACTCCCGGGCCTCGCCACTCCCCGCCCCCGGCGAACTGTCCGCTGTGGCACTCGCCGGTGTGGTCTCTCACCGGTCAGTTCGCCGGAGGGGTTCGCGGCGAGGGGCGACGCTGGTGGCCTACCGTCGTTGCCATGAGCGAGAACGATCATCGTTACGGCATGACCATCCCCCTCGACGGGGTGCCTCTCTCGGAGCACCGGGAATGGCTGCGCGAGCTGGTCGACCTCGGATACACAGACGTGTGGTCATCGGAGGCGAACGGTGCCGATGCCTTCACGCCGCTCGCGCTCGCGTCGGCGTGGGCTCCCGAGCTCCGTCTGGGGAGCGCGATCGTGCCGGCGTTCACCCGTGGCCCGGCCTGTCTCGCCCAGTCGGTCGCGTCCCTCGCTGATGCGGCACCCGGCCGAGTCGCGTTCGGCATCGGCACCTCGTCGCCGGCGATCGTCGAGCGATGGAACGGGATCCCCTTCACCGAGCCGTACCGCCAGGTGAAGGACATGGTCACGTTCCTGCGCCTGGCGCTCGAGGGGGAGAAGGTGAGCGGCACCTTCGGACACACCGAGGTGAAGGGGTTCAAGTTGGGTCTGCTGCCCGCGGAGCAGCCGAGCATCCTGATAGCGGCGCTGCGGGAGGGGATGCTGCGCCTCGCGGGCCGCCACGGTGATGGAGCGATCATCAACTGGCTCTCCGCCGATGACGTGCGCACGGTCGCACCGATCGTCGCCGAAGCCGCGAAAGGCGCTGGGAGGCCGCGCCCTGAGATCGTCGCCCGGATCTTCGTTGCGCCAAGCACCGATCGTGACACCGTGATCGGTATGGGTCGATACGCGATCGCCGCCTATCTGACGGTTCCCGTCTATGCGGCGTTCCACGAGTGGTTGGGTCGGGGCGAGCAGCTAGCCGAGATGTCGCGTCTGTGGAGCGAGGGGGACCGCAAGGCGGCGCTGGAGGCGATCCCCGAATCGCTGGTCGACGACCTGATCGTCCACGGCTCCCCCGGGGAGTGCCGGGAGCACATAGCACGCTACACCGAAGCCGGGGTGACCACCCCTGCGCTCGCGATCCTTCCCTTCGGGATGGATCAACGCCGTGCGTTGCGGGACCTCGCGCCGGCCTGATCGAGGCTCTCACGAGCTCCCGGGCGGTTCGGGACCTGCGTCGGTGGGGTCCTCCTCCGGCGCGCCGATGCGCCCGCGCAGCGCCACCTTGTCGACCTTGCCGGAGGCATTGGTCAGTAGCGCGTCCAGGTAGAAAACCCGTCGGGGATGCTTGAACCCCGCCAGGTTCGAGCACGCCTCCCGGAGCACCTCGACCGTTGGCGGGTCGTCGGGCTCCGCTGGGACGACCGCTGCGGTCACCACCTCGCCCCAACGGTCATCGGGGATGCCGACGACCGCGACCGCTCTGACTCCGGGGTGCAACCCCAGCGCGTCCTCGACCTCGCGGGAGCTCACGTTCTCACCGCCGGTGATGATGATGTCCTTGAGCCGGTCGAGCACGTGGAGGTAGCCGCGTTCGTCGATGCGACCGAGATCGCCTGTGCGTAGCCAACCGTCCACGATCAACTCCGTCGATGCAGCCTCGTCGCGGAAGTAACCCGCGCACACCTGATCGCCGCGCACGAGGATCTCACCCGCCTCGCCGGTGGGCAGGTCAGCGCCTTCGGGGTCGACGATCCTCAACGAGGTCATCGGAGCGGGTCGGCCCGCGGCGGTGAGCAGCTGCGGGTCGTCGCGGATGCTGCGTCGGTGGTCCTCGGGGGAGAGGAACACAGCGTTGCCCGACAGCTCGGTCATCCCATAGCCCTGGGACAGCCCCACCCGTGGCAGCTCCTCGAGGCTCCTGTGCAGCAGTTCATGGGGCATCGCCGCTGCGCCGTAGGAGATGTTGCGCAGCGAGGACAACTCGAAGCGCCGGCGTTCGGGGTGCTCGAGCAGCATCGAGAGCATCGTGGGCGCGAGCGAGATCGATGTGACACCTTCGCTGCGGATCGCCTCCATGACGGCCACCGGCTCGAAGCCGGCTGTGAGGACCACGGGGCGGTGCCGCAGGTGGTGGTGGATCACGTTGTAAGCGGCGACGTGGAACAACGGGAAGGGGAACAGGTACACCTCGTCGTCGGCGACCGGGCGGGCGAGGTTCGTGTTGAGGGCGGCCGAGATCAGGCTGCGGTGGGTGAGCATCACCCCCTTGGGTGCCCCCGTGGTCCCCGAGGTGTACATCAGCCATGCGAGGTCGGTGTCGTGGCGCTCGCCCGGGTCGCGACCCCGGCTTCGTCGAGCGCCTCGTTCCGGCCCGTCCCGAAGTGGTGCTGCGGTGTCGTGCCGCCACTCGGGACCAGGTCATCGAGGGGGATCCGGTGACCCAACAGCGGCGTGTGGACCTCCTCGAGGCGCTCCAGCTGGGGTCGGGAGCCGAGCAGCACGGTCGCACCGGATGCCACGAACAGGCGCTGGAGCTCCGAGGGTGTGTGGCGTGTGTTGCCGTGGACCAGGACCGCCCCCGCCCTGGGCACTCCGTAGAGCGCGGCGACATAGCCATCCGAGTTCTCCGAGACCACCGCGACACGGTCACCGGGGTTCACGATCCCGGCGAGCCGGCGTGCCACCGACGCCGTGGCGTCGGCGAGCTCGGCGAAGCTCCAGCGCCCCTCTGGGGGCACCAGCGCGGTGCGCGAGGCGACCGCACCCGCCGCGTTTTCTGGGATCTCCCACAGGAGCACGATTGGTTTTCTACCGCGCGGGCTGACTTGAGCGCTGTTCGTGAGTCACCGAGTGCTGTATCGGCGCTGCGTGACTCGGGAAACCGACTTGAGTCGCCCAGGGCAATCGGGGCGATCGGGGTTGGTCGGGCCGTGGGGTTGGTCGGGTCGCCCGGTCTGCAGGACGGTCGAGTCGGCCGGAGACCAGGGCCGGTCACAGTGCTCTGTCACCAGCGGTTGGGGTCACCAGCGGTTGGGGTCACCAGCGGTCGGGGTCGCCAGCGGTCGGGGTCACCAGCGGTCGGGGTCGCCAGCGGTCGGGGTCACCAGGGGTCGGGCATCCAGTTGCCGTGGAACCCGAAGGGCACCCGGCGAGGTAGCTTGACCCGCGCGACCGGCCCAGCGGTGATGTCGTGGGCGTCGAGCACCACGAGCTCGCTCGAGTCGTCCGAGAGGTCGGTGACGAAGTTCAACAGCCATCCGTCGTTCTCGCGCCTGCCCGCAGGATCCGCAGCGAACGCCGCCTCGCCACAGACGTGGTTCGGTCCGTAGATGTGCACGGACTCCCTGCCCGAGACGTGGTCGAACTGGATGACGCCATCGAAGCGCACCCCGGTGTCGTCCCAGCTGTGGACGTGGGCGTGGGTTCCGTAGCGGTACGCGAGGCCGCTGCGCGCGTCGTTGATACGGGGGAAGTCGCCCGGGCGGTCGTGTAGCTGGCTGTCCTTGACGATGCCCGCAACCGGATCGATGACCCAGCGCCACAGGCACGGTCGCACATCTCCTCCGGGAGGGGGGTCGTCTCCGAAGGCGGTGGGCATCGCCTCGGCCCGACAGCCGTCCACGCAGATCGATCCCTCGGGGTCCTCCCAGGCGTTCATGAAGTGGAACACGTAGAAGGGTTCGATCCCGATCCAGATCGTCTCGCCGGGACCAGAGCGATCCAACACCCCGATCCGGGCTCCCTGGTCGGGCCGCCAGCTGATGGCGGTACCTCCGCCGAGCAGGGCTGCTCCATCGAACAGTGCGGGCAGGTCGAAGAAGACGACGTGGTTCGGGGTGACGACGAAGTCGTGCATCATCACCGATCGCCCGATCGGGACCTCGATCGTGCGGATCATCTCGCCGTTCGGGTCGACCTCGTGGTAGTGCAGGAACGGGGGGAACGGCGAGTACCCGAACATCGCCATGATCCCGGTTTCTGGGTCGATCCGGGGGTGGGCGGTCATCGCTCCGCTCAGGCGTCCTGCGAAGTCGTGTTCGCCGAGCGTGTCGAGATCACGGCTGATCTCGGTGGGGTGGGCTCCCTCCATCAACGCCAGGTACCTGCCGCCATGGGAGATGATGTTGGTGTTGGCGGTGTTCTTGTAGACGCCACCCGTGGCCAGCGCCTCGTCGTCGGGCATCTCGAACTCGGCGAGGCCCCCATAGACGGCACGGCCCCGTTGCCGTTCGTGGCGCAGCCCCCTCGATCGGATCCACCGGTTCGAGTACGAAGCGCCTCCCTCGCCGTCGAGGTAGACGCCGTGGATCATTCCGTCGCCGTCGAAGAGGTGGTAACGCCCCGGAGGGGAGAAGTAAGGGTTCGCCCCGTTTCGCATGTAGACACCGACCAGGCGCTCCGGTAGCTCGCCCAGGACCTCGAGCCCGACGTGGTCACGTTCGTCGCGAACCGGTGCGTATTGACCGCTCAGATACGGGCTGGTGACCCCTGTCAGCTCGGGTGCCCGCCAGAGCTCCTCGGTGGTGGTCATGCGCCCCCTCTCGCAGTGCACGCTCGTGTTGGATGGTGTTGGGTGCGTCGCGGGTCACTGTAATCCCGCGACCGGGGACCGCGGGGGTTCGGTCGGTTCAGGAACGTCGACCGAAGATGCTGCGGCGGGGAGCGGGTCCGCAGCAGCAGCGCTCGTGTGCGGGCACGTGGCCGAGCACCTGCTCGACGTGGTTGCCGCATCCCCTGTAGGTGGCCTTGCCGCAGTTCTTGCAGGTGGCGGGACTACACATCTGATGCCTCCGATCGATGTGGTGGTGGGGCAGGGCTGATCCGGTTGGATCGACACCTCGGTCGGATCAGCCTCGTAGGGTCGACACAGTATCCGAATGTACGGACAAATGCCAGCACACCGCCGGAGCACGTCGAGACGGCACCCCTGTCCAGAGAGCGTCCCGTCGAGGCACCGTCCCGTCGAAGCACCGTCGCATCGAGGCGCCGGACCGTCGAGACACGGTCCCGTCCGGACAGTCCCGGTCCGGTCGGCGTTCGGCAGCGCCTCGCGGACGTCGTGCAAGACTCATGTGATGGACTCACCGGCCAGGGCTCTCTACGTCGCCTCCACCGAGGGTCGCACGGGCAAGTCGGTCGTGGCTCTCGGGCTGGTGGACCTGCTCGTGGGCCGGGTGGGCCGTCTGGGGGTGTTCCGTCCCATCTCCGTGGGCGGTCCCGACGAGGACGACATGATCGAGCTGCTGTTGACCCGGGCGGGGGAGGGGGGCACCGTCGCAGCGGCTTGCGGCACGACCTATGACGAGATCCACCGCGACCCGCAGGAAGCTCTCGCAACGATCGTCGACGCCTACCGCTCGCTCGAGGCGCGCAGCGACGTGGTGATCCTCGTAGGCAGCGACTACACGGCGGTCGCGGATCCGGCCGAGCTCGGGTTCAACGGTCGGGTCGCCGCGAACGTGGGAGCACCGGTCCTGTTGGTGCTCTCGGGGCAACGGCGCAGCGCCGACGAGGTCATCCAGGGTGCGCAGATCGCACTCGGTGAGCTCTCTGATGCCCATGCCACCTGTGCGGGCGTGGTCGTCAACCGCTGCGACGCCGGTGACCGCGAGGATCTGGTGTCACGCCTCGGTGAGCTGGGCAGGCCCGCATGGGCGTTTCCCGAGGTTCCCCTGTTGAACGCGCCGTTGGTGGGCGAGGTCATGGCCGCTCTCGATGGCGAGCTCATCCTCGGTGACGAGGCGCTGCTCGAACGCGAAGCCGAGTCGACGCTCATCTGCGCGATGGGCGTCGACCATGTGCTCGAGCACCTCGCGGACGGCCAGCTCTGCATAGCCCCGGGGGACCGTTCGGGTCTGCTGGTGGCGCTCGGCGCCGCGCACGCATCACCGACCGGTCCATCGCTCGCGGGGGTGCTCGTGAACGGCGGCTTCCGTCCCTGCGATGCGGTGATGGATCTGCTGGGACCGATGAACCAGGGCCTCCCCATGATCTCGGTCGTCACCGACTCCCTGGAGACCGCACGCGTCGCGACCGGGACCCGGGGGAGGCTGCGTCGGGCGACCCAGCGCAAGGTGGACGTGGCACTCGCGCTGTTCGAGGCCAACACGCGGTCCTCCTCGATGCTCTCCCTGCTCGAGATCCCCCGCAGCGAGGTGATGACCCCACTCATGTTCGAATCCCTGCTGATGCGCAGGGCGAAGGAGGCCGGCAAGCACCTGGTGCTGCCCGAGGCCGATGACGATCGCATCCTGCGGGCCGCGTCGAGGCTCCTTTCGCGCGGCGTGGTGGAGTTGACCCTGCTGGGGGAGCCCGATTCGGTCCGCTCCCGGGCCGCCTCGATGGGACTCGACATCGACGCCGCCGAGGTGATCGACCCGGTGGGCTCCGAGCTGCGGGGTGAGTTCGCCTCGCAGTACGCGCGACTCCGCAGCCACAAGGGGGTGACCGAGGAGTCTGCGTTCGATGCGATGGCCGACGTGGCCTACTTCGGAACGATGATGGTGCACAACGGGCTCGTCGACGGGATGGTCTCGGGAGCAGCGCACTCGACGGCCCACACGATCACACCCGCGTTCCAGGTGATCCGGACCGCCCCCGGATACGACATCGTGTCCTCTGTCTTCTTCATGTGCCTCGAGGACCGGGTCCTCGTCTACGGGGACTGCGCGATCGTCCGCGACCCCGATGCGCACGAGCTCGCCGACATAGCGGTCGCCTCGGCACAGACAGCAGCCCGTTTCGATGTCATCCCCAGGGTCGCCATGTTGTCGTACTCGACCGGCACGTCCGGAAGCGGGTCGGAGGTCGACAAGGTCCGTGAGGCGACAGAGCTCGTGCGGCACCGGCGTCCCGACCTGTTGGTGGAGGGCCCGATGCAGTACGACGCGGCGGTCGACGTCGCCGTCGCCGAGGCGAAGATGCCCGATTCGAGCGTCGCGGGACGCGCAACGGTGTTCGTATTCCCCGACCTGAACACGGGCAACAACACCTACAAGGCGGTTCAGCGCACCGCCGGAGCGGTGGCGATCGGACCGGTCCTGCAGGGGCTCGCCAAGCCCGTCAACGATCTCTCGCGGGGAGCGACGGTGCGCGACATCATCAACACGATCTCGATCACCGCCGCCCAGGCCGCCTACGTGGACCCGGAGTCGCAATCCTGATGGACCCCGGTGCGACCACGACCGACAGAGCGGTCATTGACGCCCGGTCGCCGGTCCTGGTGATCAACTCGGGTTCCTCCTCGCTCAAGTACGAACTGATCGTCGCACGATCCGCCCGCCGTCTGGCGGTGGGCTCGGTGGAACGCATCGGCGAGGGTGGATCGGTGCTCGTGCACCGCGG